>CANHVD010000033.1 GCA_947463775.1 Planctomycetaceae bacterium
GATGCGGCTGCGAGAGCTGGAAGTTCTGGAAAAGATCGCCGCTGCTGGAAAACTGAACGTCTTCCTCGGCGAGAAGGGTTTGACGGATAAAGTTGTGAATCTGCTTTAGTCGTCTCAACTATCAACCTGACACACATGGTGCAATCCTTCGCACCATGTGTGTTTTTGCGCGCGGCTGAGAACAAATGCTGCCGTTTTATCCTGAGCGGCGCAAGGTGCACTGAGGCATCTCATGTCGCGGGGCCGACGGTGACAAGATACTTCGCCAAGCCCACGAATCAGCTAATAGTATCGGGCGGAATCGGGAAAGCCCCCAACGAGTTTCTTGACCTGAATCGCCATTGTATGGACATCATTCAGCTGTAAAGCCAACTGGTGAGACGCTTCTTTTTGTGCTGCTAACGCGGCACGATCACTGGTGATCAAAGCAGAGCCAATCTCTGATTCCAATGACAATAACTCCAGAGGCTGGCCAACAACACGAACTATCGCTGTATGCCTGATTCTAAAGCGACTCTCGTCAACGACTGTCGCCACCCCACTGAGGAGCAAGCGGCCGTCTTTTTTGAATGAGGCTGAAATCTCTGGCGACTTGATCAGCTCAACATACCTGCGTGCATTATCTCCATCCAATCGGATCGTCACATGCACTTCGTCCGCATCAACTTTGCCGGGTTGTTCGGAGAACTGTTCCACCGAAATCAGACTCGTCAAAAGGCACAGAATCGCAGGGCCAGCGAACATGCTCGACTCCATTCGAAAGTGTTCCGGGGAAATAGCAGATTTCTGTCGTGCAAATTCTCGGCACAGGAAACACTTGCTCGAAACACAGCTGATAACAGACGTCAGTTGCACCTCGTGATTGCCAAACGATCTGATTCTGCAACCCGCCTGATTGGGAATGCAATGATTGGCATACTCTTCGATCGACTTACCACTGAGCTTCCATCAGGTCGACGATGCGAGCAGCCAGCCGCGTTGCGGATTCCTGCTGAGCTGTTGCGAGAGACTGTCCGACTTCCGGAGCGAAGCTAACGTTGCTGGAGTGCTGAGTCAGCTCAGGTCCGAGCGGAAACGTCTGCTGCTGCAAAATCTGTCCGCTGCGTCGGTCGATCCAGCTTACTTCAGCTCCAACCATCAATTGCACTTCACGGGGATCATCGTTTCGGTTTTCGACCAGTGGATTCTTGCGAATCTCAATGATCTTTCCTCGCAGAATCGTGTCGGCGGTTTCGGCTTCATCCAGCCGATAGCCGCTACGAGTTCGAACTTCTTTCTGCACGGCTTCGGTCAGCAGATAATCCAGATTTCGGCGAAACGAATCGGACTTGAAAACAGCCACGTGCACCGTCCGAACTCCCGGAACCATAGGCGTACCGAGTGTGTAACCGCAGCCGGAGATGGCAGCGAAACTCAGCAGGAGCGACAGGTAAGGGAGTAGTCTCTGCATGATAGAACGAACTGTGCGAACGTTATCCTTCATCCAGACTTCGCGAGTTGCTGACAGACTTTACCGGTGAGCCCTCATCCGCAGCTTGCGGTCGCGGCGGTTCTGTTGGAGGCATTGACTCAAGAAATTCAGAGACTTCAGGAAGTCCCTGCATTTCCTTACGATCGATCGTTCGCAGAATGGCTCGAGCGTCTTTCGCGAAGGATGTATCGGGATACTCTGAAACTACCTGAATACAGGCAATTGCGACAGCTCGCGGCCGACGTTTCTTCTGGTAGTACTCAACCTTGCTCCAGGCTCGCTGAGCTTCCAGCAGGTAGAGCTGATCGAGATCTTTGCGAAGCTGCTGACGCGAGTGCGATGCGGGGAACAACTGCAGAGACTGCTCTTTCAGTTTTCGTGCCCCTGTCAATTCTCGCCCTTCGTAGTAGGGCCCCTGGTAGCTCATTTGCTTAACATGGGCACCCAGGAGGAAGGCTTCTTCTAAGTGAGGACTGTCGGGATATTCTTCCCGGAGAATTTCGAAGTAACGGTCAGCTTCGACGTAGTTGTCATGCCGCTGATAGTAAGTTGCAGTCAGCATCAGCGAATCGTCAGCCAGAGGTCCCGTTGGATCGTTCATCCAGATCGACTTCAGGCACTCCAATGCTCGGCCCTGAGTATCAAACATTGGGCGAGAGCGATCGTGGAAGTTCGGAAGCACGCGAACTCGAAGCGTTGGATCCAGCGGAGGCTTTGCAGGCTTCTCGTCTTCGATAACCTTTTCACCGCTGACCTGACGGATTTCGTTTTTGGCGACGGGTTCAGCAACTTCGAGCCATATGCGAGCGATGCGATACAGCTTGCGAGTTGCGGGTTCGACGTAGCGAGTCGACGGATAATCTTCGAACAACTGATCGTAACCGTCCTGAGCTTTTGAGAACTGGCTCTGAGCATAGTAAGACTCGGCCACATAGAACTGAGCTTCTTCACCCAGCGACGATTCTTTGAACTTCTTGGCCGTCTTCTTGCCAACCTTGATCGCCTGTTCGTAATCGCCTTTCTCAAAGGCATCTCGACATTGGCGAGCTTCCCGGCGCTCAGCTTCGGTATAGCGGCGTCCCATTTCCAGTGGCGATTCTTCGCCATACAGGGAACGTTCCAGCGGTCCACGAATGCCACCAATACTCGCCATTTTTCCGAAGAAACCAGGCTCATCATCTTCCGACATCGACGCACATCCACCGACGGCGGAAATCAGAAGAACCACCACAAGATTCAGCAGACCAGCGCGACATGGCGCAGGAGTAACGCACGCGGCGACTCGGTCTTGCGACCGCTGTCGTCGAGCCGATTCCATTCGGCTGTTGCGCATCCTGCGAAGCAACATGAGAGATCCAGTCAGAATTGAATGTATCGAAGTGTTGAGGGTCTTCGCCCCATGGCCTGGGTGATCGCGGAAACGGCAAGTTTCTGACATTCTTCCGCTTGCTGTCGGCTGAGTTTTACGCGGCTGATCAGTTCTGAAGACCCCTGAGTCATGCGACGCAGAACTTCAATGGAACCTGCCGAGATCGACGCACCGGAATATTCTTCACGACGGCAGGCCTGACAGAGCAATCCACCCTGACTGACCCAATGTGCGTAACCACCGTTTTGATCGACGGATTCGCCGCAGACAGAACATTCAAACAGATTTGGAAGGAGACCGATGAGCTGAAGAAGGGAAATCTGGAAGTGAATAATGATGGAAGGGAATTGAGAATCGACTGCTGACAGAGAATTCAGAGTCGCAACTGAAAGGTCAAAAACTTCAGGAGCAGGGTCGAAATCTTCGGTGAGCCCGTTCAGTAATTCTGCGACGTAGTATCCGCCGTAAACACTGTTGAGGCTTCCAGGAGTTCCCGAATTTTGCGGAGTGAAACGCTGCGTTAACCGCGCTTCCGTCAGCAAATTCAGGGTTCCTGAAGATTTCCGGATGAAGACTACGCGACACGTCGAGAGCAGGTCAAGAGCAGCATCGAACGGGCCCTTTAACCGCTTCGCACCTTTCGCCAGTGCCGCGAACTTCCCGAATTCTCTGCTGAAGAACGTGACCACTCGGCTGGATTCGCTGAAGTCCGCCTGCCGGATCACCAGAGCATCAGCTTTTTCAAGCGACACAAGTGGCTCCCCTGCGCGGTGTTGATTGATACACTTTCATCAGCCGCCGCCCACGAGGGTCACAACTTCGATCTGATCGCCATCCAGCAATGAACATGCGGCATGCTGCTCACGGGGCACAACCGACCGATTGCGTTCTACCGCGCAGTAGCGATTTTCAATCTTCAGGTCTGCCAGCAGATCTGCGATTGACCAGGAATCCGGAATCTCCCGGGGCTCCCCATTTAGCTGAATTCTCATGCTCGTGGATCGCTATCAATAACAAGTGGACAAAATCAGCCTCAAAGCTTCTGAGTTTTCCCAGAATCGTTCGACTTATGCGACTCGGCGAAGAGGAATTGTGACCGGCAGAAGGACCTCGTGCAGTAATTCGGCAGTTCGGGCTGTGGCTCCCTGTTGTTGCAGGACTGCTTTTTGAGCATTCCGGCCAAGCTGTTGTCGACGAGCGGGATCGCTCAGCAGTTCATCAACAGTGCTCGTCAGTTGGTGCGACGACTGCAGTTGAACACATCCGTCAGCTTCTCGGAAACGTTCGACGATATCGCGGAAATTCCATGTATTCGGGCCAAACAGGACACCAGCTCCATACGCTGCCGGCTCCATCATGTTCTGACCTCCTCGATTTCCAAAACTGCCGCCTACAAATGCTACGTCGGCCAGGCCCCAGCAGGCGCTCAGTTCTCCAATCGTGTCCAGCAGAATGATGGGTTTGTTATCCGTTTCCGCGTGCTGTTGCGACGAATCCTGAACCGACGAACGTCGCAGCAGTGGGAGGTTGCGCGACGTCACCAGTGCGGCAACTTCGTCGAATCGTTCGCGATGTCGAGGAACCAGAATCAAACGAAGCTGCGAGTGCTGTCCCCGCAGTTGTAGCCATGTTTCCAGAGCAAGCTGTTCTTCGGGCTCCTGCGTACTGCCGGCCACAAAAACAGTTTCGCCGGACTTAAGTCCAAAGATACGTCGTAGGTTTTCAGTCTTTGGATTCGTGCGAGAAGTTTCAACGCCGTCAAACTTTATGGAACCAGTGACAACAGTGCGCTGCTCCGAGGCTCCCAACGATATCAGGCGATCTGCATACGTCTGCGATTGAGCAGCAACGAGTGCCAGCCTTGTGAACAGGGGCTTCAGCAGAAAACGAATGCGGCAGTAACCGCGATGACTGCGTTCACTTATTCTGGCGTTAACGATTGATACCGGCACATCCAGACGATGGCATTCCGCAAGGAAATTGGGCCACAGTTCCAGTTCCATCAGGACAACCTGAGCCGGTCGAATTCGGCGAATGGCCTGACTGACAGCCCAGGAAAAATCCAGCGGAAACCACGTCTTCTGGCAATCCGCAAAACGCTTTTGCACCAGCTCCCAACCCGTGTCGGTGGAGGTTGAAACAACGATCTGAAACTCTTCTCGAGTGCGTCGTCGGAACTCGTCGACAACTTTCTGCAGTTGAATGACTTCACCAACACTGACAGCATGAAACCAAACGACCGGCCGACCGTCAGCGCGGAAATCAACTCGGCCAAGCAGTTTCTCTGCCAGCCCCTGACGATAACGTCCATGCCGAAACATCCGCCAGGTGATAACAGGCGAGATGCTGACAAGCAGCAGCATGTAGACGGCGTTCAGAAGCCATCGCATGGAGGAAATCCTTTTCCAGACCCAGATTTAGGTTGGACATTTCTGTCCGACGGGCCAGGAAGAGGTGTCAGGAACCAATAGTGCGAAGTGCCTTGTGAGCCATTCGGCCAGTTGTTCCTGATCTCTTCTCGTGGCGAAGCACTATTTACCGCAGCACTTTTTGAACTTCTTGCCGCTGCCACAGGGACAGTCATCGTTTCGGCCAACGCGAGGACCTGCGTTAATGATCGGTTTGATTGCTTTCCCTTCCTCGCCCGGCTCTGGCGAATTCGTCTGCAACTGATCCAATTGATCATCCGGAGGAGCCACATCGTGTTCTGTGGCGGTAATCTTCCACAGGGATCGCACGAAGTTCGGGCTTTCGTTCTCGATACGGAACAGAGTCTGAGTCACCTGTTCTGCAATACGATCCCACATCGCCAGAAACGCTCGACGACCTTCGCGTTTGTATTCTGTGCGAGGATCCTTCTGAGCATAGCCGACAAAGCCAATCCCCTGCTTCAGGTGCCCCATGAAGTAGAGATGATCTTTCCATGCAGTGTCCAGGAATTCCAGAAGTACCGAGCGTTCCGTCTGACGCATTTCCGGACGGAAGAGTTGCTCGATGCCCTGCAGGAGTTCCGTGCGAAGCTGACCAGCAGTCATCTTCAGCAGGCGTGAAGAGTCCAGTTCCAGATCCAGTTCGTTTTCGATCCATGTGACGAGGTCGTTGACCTGCGTCTCGGACACTCGCATGGACGCTTCAGCAGGTGATCCCAGAATTGCATCGAGCCGTTGGTCAACCTTTTCACGTTCCGGTCGACGACCCAGGAATTGCTTGCTGGTTGTGACCAGTGAATCATAGATCTGAGCGGTCTGCAGATCAGCAAACTGTTCCGGATTGTAGTCTGCTCGGAAGCGAGTATTCGCCCACCGTGCCAGCTTCTCGCGATTGAAGCGTTCGTTCTGCTTGCCGTCGCCTTCGAGGAACTGGTGCATTCCGACCGAGATTGGAAACGTCGTTTCCTTCTCATCGTAGCGGCTGCGGACCTTGTCTTTGAGGAGCGTGGCAATTTGCTTTTCTTCGAGCCCTGTCAGTTCTTCTGACTTCAGTCCTAACAGGAAGTTGAAGTTGGCCCAGCCACACAGTGACTTCTGAACAAACTGATCATCCAGCAGATTGTCCAGTTCCTTCAGATCCCAGCGAGACATACCCTCTTTGGCCTGAGCCAACAGGAAGACTGCCAGATCATCTCGGTCATGTTTCCGAAGATCTTTATCCTGCAGTGAAAGTCCGAAGGTTCGATTGGCCCATTTCGCCAACGCAAGCCAGTTCCAGTCGAGTTTGCTCTCGGCATCTTCCGGCAGATTCACATCGATCTGCTCATAAATCTGCGACTCACCCTGGCGTTCGCCTTCTTCGCGAAGATGCAACTCCAGTTCTTCGCGATTCATGTCGCGAATGTCGGAAGATTCAAGTTCCAGTTGCAGATTCTGAGTCACCCAGGCCGTGATGGTTTCCCAGCGATAGTCACGGGCCAGGAAATGTTTCGTCCAGCGATCGATTTCATCATTCATCATGGCCAGTAACAGGCTGCGACAGTCCACACCGTCCAGAATCTGCTGGCGATAGGAATAAGTTCGCTTACGCTGTTCATCCATGACCTCGTCATACTCGAGCAGATTCTTACGCTGATCGAAGTGCTGCTCTTCACGCTTCTTCTGAGCACCTTCGATGCGGCGAGTGACCATCGAGCTGATAATTGGTTCGCCTTCTTTGAGGCCGGCCCACTGCATAATACGTTTCACGGCATCACCCGCGAACAGACGCATCAGCTTGTCATCCAGAGAGATAAAGAAGCGACTGGAACCCGGGTCACCCTGACGTCCTGCACGACCTCGCAACTGCAGGTCAATTCGGCGTGAGTCGTGGCGTTCCGTCCCGACGACATGCAGACCACCAAGTTCCTGAACAACTTTGGACTCTGCAATCATGCCTTCGCGTTCGGCGATCATGCGAGTCAAAGCGTCCCACTCAGACTTGGGTACTTCGAGGCGCGAACTGTAACGCGTTCTCAGGTCTTCCCACGCCAGGTGTTCGGGGTTACCGCCGAGGATAATGTCGGTTCCACGGCCCGCCATGTTTGTTGCAATCGTTACCGCAGCTTTTCGACCAGCCTGAGCTACGATTTCGGCTTCACGCTCGTGGAACTTTGCATTCAGAACGTTGTGACGGATTCCCTTGCGAACCAGTCGATTGCTGAGCATTTCTGACAACTCAATCGACGTTGTTCCCACCAGAATTGGTCGGCCGGTTTCATGGACTTCGGCAATCTCCTGAATGACCGCATCCCACTTTTCTTTTTCAGTTCCGTAGATGTTGTCCGGAAAGTTAATGCGCTGCATCGGACGGTTGGTCGGAATCGCCACAACATCGAGGTTGTAGATCTTGAGGAACTCTTCGGACTCCGTCATCGCGGTACCGGTCATCCCGGCCAGCTTCTTGTAAAGCTTGAAGTAGTTCTGCAGCGTAATCGTGGCAAACGTCTGCGACTCTTCTTTGATCTTTACGCCTTCTTTGGCTTCAACGGCCTGATGCAGTCCATCGCTCCACTGACGGCCTTCCATCTTTCGGCCTGTGTTTTCGTCGACGATGACGACTTCACCTTTCTCCACGACATAGCTGACGTCACGCTTGTAGAGATGATGCGCCTTCAGAGCGTTGTCGAGCAGATGCGGCCATTCCATATTGCCGGCCGTGTAGAAACTCTCAACACCAGCCAACTGTTCAGCTCGCCGCACGCCTTCTTCGGTCAGATGGCAAGTATGCTCTTTTTCTTTGACTTCAAAGTCGGTGTCTTTGCGAAGCTGTCGCGCGATCGCGTCGGCTTTGGGATACTTTTCGAGGTTATCATGAGCCGGGCCGGAAATGATCAGCGGCGTTCGTGCTTCGTCGATCAGAATGTTGTCTATTTCGTCAACGACGGCATAATCGAGAGGCCCCTGAACCTGCTGATCCTTCGTCGGCTTCATGTTATCGCGAAGATAGTCGAAGCCAAACTGATTGCTCGTTCCGTAAGTGATGTCACAGGCGTAGTGAATCTGTCGCTCGGCAGAGCTCATGTTGGACTGAATCGCGCCGACGGTGAGGCCGAGATTCAGGTGGATCGGCCCCATCCATTCCATATCGCGCTGGGCCAGATAATCATTCACCGTCACGACATGCACTTTGCCGGACAGCGCGTTGAGGAACGCGGGCAGTGATGATACCAGAGTCTTGCCTTCCCCGGTCACCATTTCGGAGATCATGCCGTTGTGCAGAATGTATCCGCCGATCATCTGCACTTCGTAATGACGCATCTTCAGAAATCGACGTCCCGATTCACGCACTGCAGCGAATGCTTCCGGCAACAGGTCGTCGAGCGTTTCGCCATTCAGCAGACGCGCGCGAAACTTTGCGGCGGTTTGCTTAAGATCTTCGTCGGTCTTCTTCTGCCACTCCGGCTCCAGAGAGTTAATCCGGTCAAGCAGAGATCCCGGAATGATGACCGTCTTGCCATCACGATCGCGAGAAAACCCCAGCTTCCGCATGCGGCGTTCGTTGGACGAGCCGAAAAGGGCCGTGATTCCACGCTCAATTTTGTTGCCGGTGGCGCTAAAGAAGTCGCCGACTTTTTCGAGAAACTCCATGTCTCGTGATCGTCCTGAGAAACTAGTTAGGTGGAATCAGTGGTCCGACAAACCGGCGAATGCTCTGCCACAAAGGCAGAAGATTCCCGTGGGACCGGAAAGTAGGCAGTTTTGTCGTAAGTCAAAGGCTGCCAAGTCTATTGGATCTGCCGAACAGCGGTCAATCCCGCTGATCTACGCAGAAATTGCGGGAGATTGGCGATCGAGTCGGCAGGGAACAGGCAATCTGCGAGGAAAAGGCAACTGTTGTACCGTCGGGGGAGTTTTAGAAGCAGCCGGTTGATTTTTCGCAACGTCTGAGCCCTGCAGACAACCCAGATTTGAGGCACTTTCGGCAAAAACTGCGAGTCAGAAAAGAATCTGATTCAACGGCTGAACGCGTTGTAAACCGGCCCAATCGCTCATTTGCGACGCCTGAGTTCCCCTGAGACAGCGTTGGGGACCATTCAATGGCACAGATCCTGCATTTCTCAGGAAATTGCTGATGAGGTCTCGGAGATTCCTGCTTCGAACCGGCGCCGTGTCCATCTTTGTCGTGAGATCGCTCTATGTTCTCCTCAATTCGCTCGTCGCTCTGTCACCACAGTGTCAGTGCCGTTCTTTTGACGCTTACGACTCTGACATTGACGAAGTCCCAGCCACTCAAGGCCGCTCCTCCAGGAGCCTTATCGGAAGCAACGCTGCTGGCGGCAGATCGAGCTGACCTCGCCCTTGATACAGGACTGTGGCGAGGCGAGTTCCTGAGGAATCAGGACGAAGAGACTTCTACTGCCACGGGAAAATCGGATGACGAAAATCATCAGAGCCTGCAGGCACTGCGGGCCGCCGAGGTTCGTGAAAAGACTGATGTCGTCAACCTTGAAGAGGCCGCTGAAAAGTACTTCGAAGACGGACAAGCTCTGCTTGCAGAGTCAACGGGCGACGAAGTTCTGGCTGCGACAGAAATGCCCGAGCACTTATCTGACTGGGAACAAGCGATCTGCAACGTGTCAGATGGAAAGGCTCTTTCGGGCGGTCAGAAGGGCCCTTCAATAATCACCGTGATCGTGGCCGTCGTCGGCGTGATCGTGGTGATCGGTGCCTACATGAAAAAGTAGTCCACATCACTATGGCGTTACGAGCCCAGCAGGTAAGCTCGAAGATCTCGCATCATAACCATGCAACGTCCCGCAAACGCTTCAGCCTCTGAAACCTTGCCATAGGGAACGACGAGAATAGAGACCTGATGGACGGTCTTGGGTTTTCCGTCAATCTGACTGACTGATCGCATTGTGCCGAACGAGATGCAGACATCAATCGGCTGCTTGGCTGTGGTGCTGCCCCATCGACGCGTAAAGCCCAGCGAACCCAGTCGGATCTTCATGTTGCCATGATCCATACTGAGCACATCACCTTTGTATTCACGAATGAATGCCTGAAGTTTCATCGCGGTGAGTTCCAGCGATGTGGACACTTCAATCTTCTCGCGGAACTCAAATGAGCCGTCTTTCTCAGCAAATTGAGGCTGCTGTTCCTGAACCGCGGCAGCTTTGAGTGCCGCTTCATCGACGACTTCTGTTTCCCAGCACGTACGATTTCGACCTGTCTCCTTAGCCCGGTACAGACAGTTGTCTGCTCGCTCCAACACAGTCTGCACTGTGTCGCCCAGCTTGGCTGTCGAAACGCCGAATGACGATGTCACCGTGAGAGTACTAATGCCGCCAATAGAACTTTTCTGAATGGCGTGTCGCAAACGTTCTGCTCGTCGTACCGCTGCATCCAGATCGGTGTCAGGGCACAGCACGACAAATTCTTCACCACCGTAGCGGCCAATGATTTCGCCGGAATACGTTTCGTGCTGCAGCAACCGAGTCATATCCACAAGCACCTGGTCGCCCACCTGATGACCGTAGCTGTCGTTGATACGTTTGAATTTATCGACGTCCAGAAAGATCGTGCTGAGATGTCGAGTTCCCTCGTGGGAATGATACTCCTCAAGCATATGACGCAATTGCGTTTCCAGTTGCCCCCGATTCGCAACGCCGGTGAGTGGGTCTCGAGTGGCCGCCAGTTTTAGTTCGACATATTCACGACTCTGGCGTCGAACACCACTCTTGTTTCGCAGCAGTTGAACAGTGCCCTGAACTGATCCGTTAGATGCAAGAATAGGCATTGTGTAGACGTCGACTTTCAGATGCCGAGTGTCGCCGACGCGGCATAAGCGACTGCCAAACTGAGCACGCCCATTCTTCAGCATCTGGCCGACCATCGTCTCATCGCGTAATTCCGGCGACGGTTTATCATCGGTCAATGATGCCAGCTGAACATCCGTAGGCTGCCATGTTCGCCCCAGAACACTCTGCAACGGAAGCCCCGTCATGCTGGGCATTCCATCGCTCCAGATGCAGTAGTTTTCGTTGGAGTCGAGAACAAAGTAACCGTCGTACAAAACCTGGAACTGATAAAGCACGTTAATGAACTGAGCCAGCAAGACGGCTTCGTTCCGCTGCTGATCCGTCATTTCCAATCTCGCTTCGGAGGCTTGAAACGGGTCAGCAAATCGGAAGAGTGAATCACCTTCGGCTTCAAACCAACGATTGAGAGTTCGGATGATGTTGCCGTCGTATCGACTGCCGGATTTTTCCTCCAGCACGCTGATGGCTTCCTTATGAGTCATCCCGCGGCGATATGGCTTGGGTGAGCTGAGTGAATCAAAGGCATCTGCGACGGCGAGAATTCGTGGCCCGAGCGGAAGATCGGTCGAAGCTCCAGCCGTCGGTACGTTAATTCCAGCGCTGTCGAAATCGTGATGCAGCATGGACAGCATCGAAACAACAGCCGGATCCGTATGGAAAGCCTGCAGCAGATTGACCGCGGCATGATGATGCAGCAGAACGAAGTCGTACTCTTCGCTGCTGAGTTTTCCGGGCTTCTTCAGAATGTGTTCGGGAACGCCCAGTTTTCCGAGGTCATGCAGCAGAGCAGCTACTTCCAATTGCCTTCTCTGATCGTCGTCCCAGCCCAGAAGCTTCGCAACTCCGCTGGAGATAGCCGCAATGCGCTGGCCGTGCAACAGACTTGTTGAATCCTGCAGTTTCATTGTTCGCAGCAACAGAGTCATCAGGCTGCGAGGCATGATCTGCTTTTCGCCGCTCATGGCCTGCTGTCGCCGCGCATCTTCGGACAAAGCCAGCATGCGTAACAGAACACCACTGGTGTCCGTAGGCATGGCCGGCGTCAGAAACTCTGGCGAGATTCCGCTATGTCTGTTGATGGAAGACGATGTTGACACTGGCAGCACGCTCGTACGACCTGTTGAGATTCACCACCGGGCTCAGGAGTTGCGCCCAATCTGGAATCTTCGGGGGATGGTCGAAAAGTGTTCTTATCAGGGGATGAAGTTGCGCGACGACATCGCACTCTGGAACTCTAGGTTATGTTGCGGAGTAGTGTCGGAAGAACAACAAAAGTTGCCAAACCTTTTACTCCATGCAATCTTCCGGATTGGTGAAATCGTTCCAGATGGACCGACTGTTCTTAGTCCTCAAACTCCGAAAAGCTGGAGTAACGTTTTCCCCGACAGGAAAAAGCCGTCCCCAAGTCGACGCTCAATTCATAACGCACCATTTCGGAGCCTGTTCAAACAAAAAACCGGCCAGCATCCTTAGCGGTTGCAGGCCGGTCTAACAGAAAGATTTCTTTACTTATTCTTCACGCACATTCGCCGGGACGCTTACCCCTGTTTCGTTGGCTCCGAGATCCCCCGGCAAAATCAAAGAACTTCAGGGCCTGAGACACTGGCCTATTCTGCGACAAGACTCGGCTCGCGTCTCAGGCTCACGTTCCTACGGTTCCGTACGACCATTCTCGCTGACTTCTTCATGGGCATCGAACATACCGAACCATCGAGTTTTCCACTGAGCAGTACTACCAGAGCCGGTTGTACCACAGTGGCGAGAACATGAAGAATCCGGATACCGGTGTCAGCACTCGTGATGGACGGGCTGGCTGAGGAATTCGCTTGACAGGCTCTTTGTGTTCAAAGTTGTGATTGATCACTGTCTGGTGGCGAGCATTCCCTGTCAGGATCTCCATGGTGGAGTCATGACGATAGTTCGGGTTGGCTTTGTATTCAGCACGGCTGAACGGAATGGAACTGTAAATGCGACGGTATTCAGCGGAGTCTGTTTTAGCAGCAGGGCTGACATAGACAATGCCACTCATCGCATGATGCTGCTGAATCGAGACCACTTCGATCGGAGCAGCAGGGCCTCGATCGTCGACAACGGGATCAGTGTCGGGGATAACTGAAATGGAATCAGGAACCGGCGGTATGACCTTCGGTTCATCCGACTTTGCATCCTCAGCAAAGAACAGTGCCAGTGCAACGATCGCCATGGCAAGAGTAAAGCGGCGGGATAGTGTCATGGTCTTCTCCTTGATCAACGAAACAGCGGATACGTTGAATGGAGAATGAATGGGCCGCGCACCCTGTGTCAACGAGTGAAAAAAATCGTCGTACAGTTTTTCAGGGCTGATTCAGAACACAGGAATGTACGGGGTTTTCAGGGTTTGTTGCCCAGATACACCGTGGCAATTCCGCCTGTTAACTTGTGATAAGAAGTGTTTACAAGTCCGGCTTCTTCCATCAAACCCGTAAGCTGAGAACCGCTCGGAAATTCAGAGACGGACTGCGGCAGATACTCGTAAGCTGCCTGACGATTTCTGACCAGCAACTGCCCCAATCGCGGCAAGATATTTCGGAAGTACCATCGATAAATGCGGCTCAAAAGGCGGTTGTCAGGCAGAGAAAACTCCAGCACGACAACCTTACCGCCGGGCTGACAAACGCGAGTCATTTCCTTCAGTCCACCAATCGTGCTCGACACATTTCGAAGTCCAAAGGCGACCGACACAACCTGAAACATGTCAGATCGGAACGGAAGTGACATGGTGTCGGCTTCCATAAACACAACATCACGATCTGATCGTTTTTGTTCTGCAAGTCGCAGCATGCCATGCGTAAAGTCGGTGGCGTAAACCGGCGCGGTGCCGTTCAGTTTTTTACGAAACGCGAAGGCCAGATCGCCGGTCCCTGTGCACACATCCAGAATCGGCGATGAGTTGAACGGCTGAGCAAGTCGGACCGTTTTCCAACGCCAGTACACATCGGTACCGGCCGACAGGAAATGATTCATGAAGTCATACCGGCCCGCGATCTCTCCAAACATCTGGCGAATTCGTGAACCGGACTTATCAACAGGCATGGCACTGGTACTTCGTCAAGTCTTCAGTTTTGGGGTAGGATGGGCATTCTCGCCCGTCGCAGGCTGGTCGGACAAGAATGTCCAACCCACGTTTTTAGGGCTGAGAGAGAACTAGTGCTCTCTCAGCGAAATATCCGCAGACTTCAAGTCCGCGTTAACAGGCTCAGGATTCAACAACATTGAAATCGACTGGATCCATGACGTCTTCGGCTCCGTTGTAGTTGATCGTAATCTCTTCACCACGTTCGATGTCGCGCAGAGCCCGGTATTCCTTAATCTGATTCCCCGCGTCGTCATACCGCGCATTGGGACTATAGGAATGGTTGTAGAGTGATCCAAACCCCAACGCGAGGGCGACCTTGCCTTTGCCATATTCAAAGACATAGGCCGGCAGCACGTTGGCGTGATCGCCTTCCAACGCTTCTTTCTCGGACATCACAAGCAGAGGCGCACGTTCAAAAACGGTCCCAGCCGGTATCAAGACTCGAGCATAAACGCCACGGCCTTTGCCCTTGGCACGCTTTACTTCAATCATCGTCGGGGGAATGAGCATTGTCGGTTGTTTTTAGGTAGGGGATTGTAGAGAAGAAAAAAGTGTTGGGATGATCGAAACGCGTTGTCTCTCAATCAGCCGGAGTGCTTTAGCACCCGGTTAATGTTGACTGAACGGCAAGAACCGGACGCTAACGCGTTCCGGCTAATCTCAAAACGCAGGGCCTAAACCCCTTTCTGATAACGAATTTCGCCATCGACCAGTGTCATTATGACTCGCCCGGTGAAGACTTTGCCATCGAACGGTGTGTTACGACTGCGTGAACGAAACTCGGACGCTTTCACAGTCCACTGTTCGTCTGGATCGATAATTGTTACGTCAGCCGGTTGGCCAGTTGAAAGCGTCCCGTGCTTCAGCCCAAGCACAGCCGCGGGGCCGACGGTCAACCGTGAAATCAATTCCGACCAAGTTAAATGCCCCGGTTCAATCAGAGCTTTCACGCAAACGGCCAGCAGCGTTTCGATTCCGCAGATTCCGAAAGGAGCGATATCCAGTTCGACCTGTTTTTTCTCAAACGCAAGCGGCTGATGATCAGCCGTGATTGCGGACAACGTGCCGTCCTTCAAGCCCGCGATCAGAGCCTGAACATGTTCGGCGGAACGCAGCGGAGGATTGCACTTGTACATTGTGTCGAACGAATCCATCACCTCGTCTGTCAGCAGCAGATGATGCGGAGTGACGTCAGCCGTCACAGCGATGCCCGCAGCCTGAGCGCGACGAATGCGTTCGACCGAATCGGCGGTTGTTACGCACATCAGGTGAACTCGGCCGCCTGTCAGTTCGGCCAGAGCGATATCGCGGCCAGTCATGATATCCTGAGCTGCCGCCGGGATGCCTCGCAGACCCAGCCGTGTAGCCTGGAATCCTTCATGGATTACTCCACCTTCGGACAATTCCGGCACCATCGCGAAGTGCAGAATCGGACGATTGAACATCCGCGTATATTCCAACGCTCTCCGCATGACTTCGGAATTTGCAACGGGGCTCTTGGCGTCGGAAAAACCAATCGCACCGCCTTGCACCAACTGGCCGATCTCAGCCAGTTCCTCGCCTTTGCTTTCCTTTGTCACAGCCCCCAAAGGATAGACGCGACAATTGCGAGCACGCTCGGCCTGCAAACGGATAAACTCGGCCGCCGATCGATTGTCCACGACCGGACAGGTATCAGATTGAGCCGCGATCGTCGTGAATCCGCCCGCCAGAGCGGCCGCAGTGCCCGTGGCCGTTGATTCATCTTCCTCGTAACCAGGTTCTCGCAGAGAAACATGGGTATCAATAAACCCTGGACAGACAATCTTGCCGGACGCGTTGATGATTTCCGTATCACGCCAGTCAATGTCAGCGTCGGATTCCTCCCGAACACTTGTGATGGCATCAATGCGACCGTCCTGAATCCAGACATCGGCGATGGCATCAATACCATTCGCCGGATCAATCACTCGTCCGCCGCGAATCAGTTTTCGGCTCATGCCTCCCCTCCCTGCAGGCGTCGGCGTTCCTGTGTCAGCAGTGTCAGACAAGCCATGCGTACCAGCAGTCCATTTGTGACTTGATTCAGGATGAGTGAATGCGGCCCATCGGCAACATCAGGAGTCAGTTCCACGCCTCTATTGATTGGTCCCGGAGCCAGTACCAGCAGATCACTCTTCCCGCGACGAATTCGATCGCCGTTCATTCCAAAGAGATTGGCGTACTCCGGAATCGAAGGAAAGAACGCCCCGCGCTGACGTTCAAACTGAACTCGCAGCAGGTTCACGCAATCCACTTCTGGCAGGATATCATCCAGACTATATGCGATCTCGACACCCATTTGAGTAATGTCGCTGGGGATCAGAGTCGCCGGCCCGCAAACGATGACTCGAGCACCCAACTTAACCAGGCCATGAATATTCGAACGCGCAACTCGACTGTGGCGGATGTCGCCCACCAGAGCCACCGTCAGCCCCGAGATTCGTCCCCGCGCTTTCCGGATCGTGTAGATGTCCAGCAGGCCCTGAGTTGGATGTTCGTGAGTTCCATCACCAGCGTTTAACACACTGGCTTTTAGATGACGAGCCAACAAATGAGGAGCCCCGGGAGTTCGATGGCGACAGACCACCATGTCGACGCCCATGGCCTCAATCGTCAGCGCAGTGTCGATGAATGTCTCGCCTTTGGACAGGCTGCTGGAACTGGCCGTAAAGTCGACCGTATCCGCGCCAAGTCGGCGAGCGGCGAGGCTAAAACTGGTACGAGTTCTGGTGGAGTTTTCGAAGAACAGATTAGCAACAACGACGCCTTTCAGCACATCCAGTCGCTGAGTTCCGCCGAGGGTGGCTCGATCATAGTGTTCCGCGAGATCCAGAACGGTGGTCAGCTGTTCGGCTGACAATCGTTCCAACCCCAGCAGGTGCCGCTCACCCCACGGCCCGCTTACAGGAAGATTATTGAGTACCATCAGACGCCATTTCGCTCTCGATTGCTATTTTCCTGCCTCTTGGGCGAATCTATCTGCATCCGCGATCCCATTCAATTCACCGCGAACCCGTTGTGTGGATTTCCTCAACAAGGGCAGTGTTTTCGCGGCCGGGCTCAATGAACTCATCTCGGTCTACGAGATGGATTTGGTGCCGATTCTGTTTTTGGCAGAAGGCGGACGCGAATGAAAGCGACCGGGAGCTGGGCTTCTTGCTGAGAAAGAGGAGGACATTCGTAAGAACCCCAGCTGATGCCTCAACCCCCGCTTAGTGCGCCCCAGATGATGAAGGGTTCAGTGCCAGCGACGATGGCCTCAGGCAGCGGTGCGGTGGTGTCGACAAATGACAGATCCTTTTGACAGCCAAAGTACCGCAGGAAGGCTCGTCGCTTTTTCGTAACGTGGTCTCGCACGGTTCCACAGAGCATGGGATAACCCTGCTCAAGAGCGTCGAGCACAGTGCCGATCGTGACAGGACTCGAGACCTCCAGCAGAACCTCCGGGCCGGACCTCGCGAGGTTCTGCAAATGAAACGGGATCTCCACACGTATCGTTGCCATGGTTATGTTCCTACGACATCATCGCAGTGTCTGAACTTCAACCGAAAGCACGGCCGGGAGATCGTGCACGATCGTCCGCCAGTTGTCACCTCCGTCAGGCGACACATAGACCTGGCCGCCGGACGTGCCGAAGTAGATACCGCCTTCTTCCAGAGTATCCGTCGACATGGCATCACGCAGGACGTTCACGTAGCAGTCTTTCTGAGGAAGCCCGCTGGTCAATGCTTCCCATTCTGTGCCACCAGTGCGACTGCGGAACACTCTCAGTTTGCCTTCGTGGACATAATGCTCCGAATCACTGGTGATCGGAATCACATAGATAGTTTCCGGTTCATGCGGATGAACTTCGATCGGGAATCCAAAGTCGGTGGGCAGATTGCCGCTGATATTGGTCCAGAGCTCACCAGCATTGTCTGTTCGCATAATGTTCCAGTGCAACTGCATGAAAACCACATCGGGCTTCGAAGGATGCAGAGCCAGCCGATGCACACAATACCCGACTTCGGCATTCGGATCCGGCATGTATTTTGACTTCAGCCCGCGATTGATTGGCTTCCATGTAACACCACCGTCGTCGGTTCGAAACGCGCCGGCTGATGAGATCGCGACATAAATGCGCAGCGGGTTTGTGGGGTCCAGAATGATCGTATGAAGCCCCATTCCACCAGCGCCAGGAGCCCAGTTGGATGCCTGCTGATCGCGAAGACCGGGAAGTTCCTGCCATGTTGTGGCGCCGTCGGTGGAGCGAAACAGAGCGGCATCTTCGGCACCCGCATAAACTGTTTCGACTTCTGTCAGCGATGGTTCCAGATGCCAGACGCGTTTGAATTCCCACGGATGCTGAGTGCCGTCGTACCACATATGAGTTCCGAC
>CANHVD010000034.1 GCA_947463775.1 Planctomycetaceae bacterium
AAGATTCGTGCCGATCGGAAATGCTTCCTTGCGAATCGTGATGGATGCCGCACCCGCCCCTGCCGTTTCCGCCACCGTAGAAGGAGAAATTGTAATTGAGGCGGGACTCAGGAGTTGGGCGGAACGGTCGAGATTCAATCTTGCACCGGTCGACACGCGACCCACAAGTGCCGGAATGATATCGGCTCCCCGATAAAGCACATTGATAATCTGGGTATAACTTGAGTTGGGAGAAAGTCCTCGAAGAAACGCGATTGCTCCTGTAACAGCTGGCGCCGCCATCGAAGTGCCGTCGCTAAAGTCATAATTTGGACTATAGAACAGAGACCCTGCTCGAGGAGTTGTACTCCAGATGTTTACCCCTGGCGCACCAATGTCAACGCTCACCGCGCCGTAGTTGGAAAACGATGCTAATGCATCTGACTGATCCGTGGCTGCAACTGTTACGACATTGTCTTGTGTGTAATTTGCCGGATAAACCGGTGAAAAATCGTTATTTGAACGCGAGTTGCCAGCCGCCACAACCACGATATGACCGTTCGCGCGAGCATTGACAATTGCGGTCTGTAAAGCAGCTGTGGGGTTCACTGTGTAGCTGTGGTTCGATACCACGGCACCCATCGCCACCGCATAATTGATAGCAGCAATCGCACCTGCGTTCGTCGGTCCGCCGAAATCGGTCCCGATTTTCAACGCCATGATTGAACTATTCCAGTTTACACCGACTGTACCGATACCATTGTTTCCAACAGCCCCAACAGTTCCGGCAACATGAGTTCCATGTCCGACGAAGTCCATCGGATCGGCATCGTCGCTGGCAAAATCGTAGCCATGAATGTCATCAACGTAGCCATTCGAGTCATCGTCGATCCCATTCCCTGCAATTTCGCCGGAGTTAGTCCAGATGTTGGCGGCCAGGTCCGGGTGGAGATAGTCAACTCCGCTATCAACAATCGCAACTTTCGTTGTCGAACTTCCAGTGAAATCATTCCATGCAACATCCGCATCGATGTCCGCATCGTTGATCCCTGTGACACCGTTGACCAGTTGTCCGGTGTTCCGCAAGCCCCACATGCGACTAAAGTCAGGGTCGTTGGGCACTGTTGCCCATTCACCGATCCAGTCCGGTTCGGCTGACTTGATATTCGGAAGTGTACGTATTTGGGAAATAGCATTCATTGCGTCCACATTGGACGGGAGCGAAATCAAATAGAGTCCATAGTCGCCCAATGGGGCGAGTTTTGCCCCCGGATAAAGTGAGCCAATGCCTTTCGATAATATGAGTTTGTCTTCGGCATTGGAGCCCTCACCCGTCGTTTGGCTTTCCAATGAGGGGGCCATTTCCACAATCACGTGATTGGTGACATACTGCGATGTCAGCAAAACACGGCATTCCAGCATCTCAGAAAGCAGCGTTCTTCGAATTCTTTCCTGACGTCGGCTGCGTGCAGAATTCCCAGTATTTCCGAATGCTGCTAGCCATCGAGAGATGCGAGTTGGGCGATGAGTCATGAACCACTGGCCTTCTGCAAAATGATCGTATCAATCGAATTGGAGTACAAGAAGCTCCGCGCAAACCGCAGGCCTCGTGACATCCTGTGAATTCAAATCTTTATGACGAACAACATCCGGTCACATAACCGGCGTATTCAGTACTTGGACAGGAATTTTGCTTAATAAATCCTCTGAGAACGCCTCATAATGAAGACCTATTCATGGGCTAGCAACATGTTTTCGGGGGAATAGTGAGGGTTCGGTCGCCGTTCTTTGCAAAACTCGCTCAAACCAGCACTCCGGAATCCAGCAGGGGACAATCCCCGATCCATTGATCGGCGAAAAGTGCTCGCTTCGCAATTCCGAACCCGCAGATGTGTGCCCCTCTTCGTGGCGTTTGCGTGGAAACGCGACTCTTGGCGATTGAGTAGGAAAGCCCGCATATGCCAAATAAACACGCTTCACAAGTAATAGCGAGCAACCCGTAACCGTCCTGACAACGTGACTACTGTGGGTCAGAGTCGCTCTCGTCGCTTTCGGAATCGCCGTTCATCATTCTCGTTCCGAGTTCGCCAGTTGAATCCTCAGTCTGCGACTGGCAAATAGCGTAGCGTCCGTCCCACCACCGGAAAAAGTCAATTTTTCGACAACGGTCTGAACAGAAGGGCGTTTTACTGGGTTCCGCAGCCAGTTTTTGGCAGATCGGACAAAGAACAGGCTTGGACATCGAGAACTGCTGTTCCTTCCGGGTTTTACTTGATCGAGGGGACTTCTGGTCCGAGTTTTCACCAGGGTGGGCTATATCTTAACGGGAGCGAGTTGCGTACAACAGTGCCAGAATTCATCGCCAGGGAGCGACGAAGCGGACGGAGACATGCCTCCCTGCCGATCAGAGTCTGTCCCCAAAAAGGCTCATTGAGAATTGATCAGGGTTTATTCTGATCAAACACAGAATTCCGAGCCGCCTGCTGGTCGCATGTTGTTAGCCAACGGGTCCAGCCAAAGTCACATCACTGCTCAACTCAGACGCATACTGCTCAAAGTTCTTTCGGAACCGGGCGGCCAGTTTCCGCGATGTCTCTTCGAAAGCCGAAGTGTCTCGCCAGGAAAGACGCGGTTGCATCATTTCTGCGGGGACGCCATCACATGCGGATACTACCGCAAGATTCATAATCTCATCACGCACAGTCGGGGCAGACTGCAGACGTCCGGAGTGAATGCCGTCGATGATCGCACGCGTAAACCGCAATGGCATGCGGCTTCCTATCCCGTAGGCCCCGCCCGACCAGCCTGTATTCACGAGCCAGACATTGGCATTATGACGACGAATTTTCTCCGCCAGCAGTTTCGCGTACACCCCTGGATGCCACACCAGGAACGGTCCACCGAAACATGGGGAGAAAGTAGCCTCCGGCTCAGAAACACCAACTTCTGTACCTGCGACTTTCGCAGTATATCCGCTGATGAAGAAGTACATGGCTTGCTCGGGCGTCAATCTGGCGACCGGCGGCAGAACTCCGAAGGCATCACAGGTCAGAAAAATGACATCTGTCGGATGACCGGCAACGCACGGGATCTTTGCATTACGCATGAATTCGATGGGGTAAGCTCCTCGAGTATTCTGTGTGATCGAGGTGTCGTTAAAATCGACATGGTGATGAGACCTGTCATAAACGACATTCTCCAGCACAGCTCCGAATCGCAGGGCTTCAAAGATCTCAGGTTCTGACTCCCGCGTCAGGTAGACGGCTTTGGCGTAACATCCTCCTTCAATATTGAAGATCCCGTTGTCAGACCAACCGTGCTCATCGTCTCCGATCAGGCTGCGTTTGGGATCGGCGGAGAGCGTTGTTTTTCCAGTCCCGGAAAGACCGAATAGAACCGAAGAGGATCCCGTTTGGCGATCGCAGGTGGCAGAGCAATGCATTGACAGAATGCCTCTGCTCGGGAGAAAGTAGTTCATGAATGTGAAGACAGCTTTCTTCATCTCACCCGCATATTCAGTTCCAAGCAGAACAACTTCCCTGCGTTCCAGGCTCAGGTCAACGCTGGTGCGAGACGTCATGCCGGTCGTGTATCGGTTCGCGGGGAAACCGCCCGCGTTGTAGATCACAAAGTCCGGCTCACCAAACGTTTCCAGTTCGAGATCAGTCGGACGGATCAGCATGTTGTGCATGAACAGTGCATGATAAGGTCGGGCACAGATGACGCGGACTTTGATCCGCGTATCCTGATCCCAGCCAGCGTAAGCGTCGACACAATAAATTCGTGATCGAGTATTCAGGTAGTCAACAGCACGCTCACGATTGATGCAGAATGTGGACTCATCCTGCGGAAAATTGACAGGTCCCCACCAGACGTTCTGTTCTGAATCCGGATGTCGGACGACACGCTTGTCTTTGGGGGATCGCCCCGTTTTTTCGCCCGAGTAGGCAATCAGGCAGCCAGTGTCAGAAATGCTTGTTCCCGGTTCATGACGAATGGCCTCTTCGTAAAGGCTGCCCGGAGAAATGTTCCGGCAGATGTCGTTGACCGTGATTCCATGACGTGACAAAGAGAAATTCTTATCCATGATGATTGAACTTTCGTGAGTTCGATGGTGCCGCCTCGCCAAACAATAATCATAAGAGATGAGGAAGCAGAACTATCCTGTTTTTTTCTTTTCGAGAGTGGAGTGCCATTTCTGATTCGCCTCGTGAGTTCCGACTCATGTGCCGGACCGCTCACCCAATCGTGCAGTAATGCACATGAAATGGTCGGCGGACACGATCCGTGTTCTGATTCAAATACTCAGCAATCCAAATGCCACCAGGAAGTGCACCGAGATACGACATGGCCAGGAAGGTCAAATCCTGGCCAGTGTTTTGGCTCGGTGCTCTGCGCGTTGGCGCAGTAGCAGAACTACTGGGCACTAGTGATTACTGGGCCGTGGTGGCAGCCGCTGCCTTAGCCTTTTCTTCTTCCTTTGCGGAGAGTTCCGGATTCGGAGCGGATTCTGCTTTAACATCGCCTCGGATCCATTTGACTCCTGCAGTAATGGATTCGAGATATCGGCTATCAGCCCATGTGGATTCATTGTGCCCAAGATTGTTGAAGTAAACTCGGCCTTCGCCATAGGATTTGACCCAGGCAACCGGCACGTGGTAGGGGGCGGAAGGTTTGCAACGAGACATATCAAGGCTCATCAGAACGCGGACTTTTTCCGGCTGCCAGTTCTTGTACTGGTAGATCTCGTCTTTGATGGTGAATTCATTGCCAAACGGTTTCATCGTGGGATGCTCGGGTTCATGAACCGTAATTGTTACGGTGTCTCCGGCATTCCAGGGATGGCCGTTGAATGTTCCCCCCACCATGTCCCAGTACGGTTGATAGTCGCCGTAAGTGTCTGCTGCTGAGTGAAATCCGATAAAACCGTGACCCTTCGCTGTGAGCCATTCTTTAAAGAAGTAGTCGCGATCCTGTTCTGTGATGGGTAGCGAGCCTGTCGTGTAGAACATCACAATGTCATAGTTCTGCAAGTTGGCTTTCGTGAAGTCAGCGGCCACATCCTGAGTACAGTCGACGGTAAACAGCCCTGTCTTCTGACCAAGTTCAATCATCGCAATTTCCGACACCGCCAGTTTTTTCTCGGCTTCCGTTCCATCAGGGCGCCGCACACTGCTGTGCATGAAGCCCTGACTCTGAGTCACCATCAGGATTCTGGACTTCGCCTTTTCACTCGCATTCAGAGACGGAGATGTCAGGAAAACAAATGTCAGAGCCGCCAGGCAACAAAGTCTCAAAAACAACATGAACATCTCCCGACCAAGGTGGTAGCTTCTTTTAGTTCTCGTCAGAGGCCATCTGTCTCTGAAGTTCAGACCATTGTCTACTGAGCACAGATTGTTTTCCAGGGATCAGAGTCTTTGAAAGGATCAAACAGCTCCGCTAGCCCAGCCGTTGCGAGTTCTGGCCCCGATACGAATCTTCCCGGGCGAGTCCATCCATGCAGAGTGGATTGCTCCACACCGAATAAATCGAGTAGCAGCGTATCGAGGCGTGCTTCCAGATCCTTAAAATGACGCGCCCATTCTGTGGCTTCCTCAAGACGCACATCTTCATCCGACTGCCAACGCATGGGATGGAACAGGAGTGTGGAATGCGCAGTGACAAACCGTTTCTGGCATGCAGCAAATGGCAGCAAAGCGGCTGAGGAGCATTCTCCGATGACAACTCCGGTTACTCGCAGTCCACGGACTCGCATCAGCGTGGCAAGGGCGAGGCCGGTATATACACTGCCACCGCACGAATCAAAGTACATCAGACCGCGACTGTTACGAGGCACCTCAGCGACCTGTTCCAGCAAGTCGGCCTGACGCTCCGTCAACTCTCCACAAAGGGGGATTTCCCAACGACTGAGATCGGGGCGATGATCACGTCGATACCACGTTGGTGAAGGTCCCTGATTCCGAATGCTCGGCGATTTGTCCGTTTCCATTATTCGATTGTATCCAGTCTGTTAACTTCGAGTTAACGCACAAGTCGTCGGAAGGCATCCTTCTGCAACGAACATTCCAGCTTTGAAGCGACGTTGTTTGCCGCAATCGATTCCGCGATGATTGTGAAGGTTTCTTTGGCAGCCTGAGTCGTCTGTTCGAGTTCAGACGAGCCCTGAGCGGCGTTCAAGTAGAATGAGGCATAGCCGTGACAACCTCGCTTGGCCATTTCCTGAATGTATAAGGTTGTGACTTCGCTCCGCATTTCACCCGGGACTTTAAAGTGCATTGCAGGATGCACATCAATTCCAATGCATTCAGCTGACAGCCCGCAGGCGGCGGCGGCGGCGTTGAGAGAACTCTTGAGTTCGGCACCAAACTTCCAAAGCTGGCTTGAAACGTTTCGGCGGCGAGCTTCCTTCAGAGTCGTGAGAGCAGCCCGCAGACCGATGGTGTCGCTCCAGTATGTGCTGGAGATAAACATTCTTGCGGCGGGCTCCATGACGTCTCGCCGACCTACAACTGCGGCCATCGGATAACCGTTGGAAATCGACTTGGCGAAGACCGCAAGGTCAGGCGTCACGCCCAGAAAACCCTGAGCGCCGCCCATTCCAAATCGAAGACCAGCCGACACTTCATCAAAGATCAAAACGGCTCCGTGTTCTTTGGCAAGTTGCTGAACGCCGCTGAGATAATCCGGAGCGGGGACCTCGGATCGTAGAGGCTCCATCATGATCGCGGCGACTCGGCCCTTATGTTGCTCCAGCATTTCTGCCAAAGCCATCAAGTCTCCGCCGGGAAAAGGAAGTGCTGTACCGGCGAGCGCTTTGGGCACTCCGATCGGTTCAATCCCCGGAAAGAGATGAGAGTTCAGGCTCGCTTCTTCCGCAAGATTGGCTGCCAGATACCAGTCGTGCCAGCCGTGATAGCCGCAGAACAGAATGAGATCTTTTCCCGTGGCACCGCGGGCGATTCGCACGGCCATGGCACACGCTTCACCCCCGGACTTTGCATAGCGCACCATCTCCGCACAAGGAATGCAGTCGCAGAGTTCTTCCGCCAGCTCGATTTCCAATTCATGATTGACGGAGTACATCGTGCCCTTCGAAATCTGCTCCTTGACGGCGTCATCCACAACTGGGTCGGCATACCCCAGCAGGATTGCGCCGATGCCGCTGATCCAGTCAATGTACTCATTCCCGTCAACGTCTCGAAACCTCGCGCCTTTTGCTTCGACGGCATAGATCGGTGAGACCCCATACGCGACCCGATTGGGGCGCCGACTGATCAGTTGCGTTCCCCCGGGAATCAGTTGCAGCGCGCGCTCATAGAGCGCCATTGACTTGGGAACACGAGTCATATTGGTTCACTCCAGTCGGGTGATCGAGCAATCAAAAATGGTAGTCCAGGTGGGACGGCTTTGATTTGAGAACACCGATTTCGATTGGCACGAAAATGTATCGAAGGCTGCGCACCGAATTAAATCTTGTGTTCGGTGAAGAGAGCGGCGGGCGTCCGACCCCGCCAGCCACGGAGGTTATAGCGTCAAGCCTTAATCCGGGCACCACCATCAGAGTTTGCAGTAGCCGATTTTTGGCAAATGGTTACGATGAACGCATCCTGGACCGAAATCGCGATATTTCAAGGTCTGGTTCAGGTCATGCATTTCCCTTGCCGTGATTTGTGGGGTTGTTTCTCATGGTTCTGCTCAATTCGAGGTTTCGTTCTTTTCGCATGGTCACCCTGCTAGTTTTCTCGGCAGTTATCGTTGGCTGTGCCGATGTGGAATCACCAGTAACCTCCGCTAAGTCGGAGAAAGAGTCACCCGCCACTTCCGAGTCGCAGAGCGATGAGGGGACTGACGTCGCCAGTCTGAATCTGGAAGAACCCAGCGAGATGGTCGAGGATTCAGAGGATTCATCAGAGTTGGTAATCGGCGATCCAGCGCCAATGATTGCAATTTCTAAATGGATCAATGGTGAGCCCGTGACTGCATATGTCCCGGAGAAAGTTTATGTCGTTGAGTTTTGGGCAACGTGGTGTGGTCCTTGTCTGAAAAGTATGCCCCACATTGCTTCATTGCAGGCAGAGTACGGTGACCGCGTGACCTTCGTAGGAGTAACAGCGGAGGATGATGCCACGGTGACGAAGTTTATGACAAATTTGGCTGGTCAGGGCGACAAGACCTGGAGTGAGGTTCTCACGTATCGCATTGCTACGGATGATGATGGCAAAACAAACAACGTCTTTATGAATGCCTCTGGACAAGCCGGGATCCCGTGTGCTTTCATCGTCGGCAAGACAGGGAATATCGAGTGGATCGGGCATCCCATGGAGATTGATAGTCCCTTGAAGCAGATCGTTGAGGGCAGTTGGGATTCAGCACTTGCGAAGAAAACTGCTTTGGAAACGAAAGCTTTGGATAAGGCGTTTAGAATTGTTGGACCTAAACTTGATGAAGCGATGGCGGCCGGAGATATTGCGGGAGCCATTGTTCTGCTTGATGAGATGCTGAAACAATTCCCCGGCAATAGTACGCTCCTGAAGACGCGGTTCAAGATTGCGATGCAGGTTCCTCTCTTTGATGAGGCTAACAAGTCGGCAAAGATGATGGCCGATGTGGCAGGCGAGGATGTGCGAATCCTGGACGATGTGGCATGGATGTTGGCCACCGCAACAGACAAGCCAGGTCTTGATCTTGAACTTGCCCTTTCCACGATTCAGCGGGCTGTGGAATTGACAAAGGAGCAGGATATCTCTGTCCTCGAGACGATCGCTCGTGTGCATTCGCGAATTGGAAACGTGGCAGAGGCTATTGCCTTCCAGACGAAGGCTGTTGACGCCTCAGCAGACGCCGATCAGAAGCAGCGGTTGGCTGTGGGCCTTGAAAAGTATAAGTCTGCTGCAAAAAAAACGGATGCTGCAAAAGGCTCGGATGAAGAGAAGAAGCCTTAGGTCAGCGAAAGATGTCGTTTTGCGAGTCCATGTTGCAACGTGATGCAGCGGTCACCGAATTCAAATGCCGGACAAATGAAAAATCCCCGTCTTATCGACGGGGAAAATGATTCTGCAGAAAGTATCAAGCAGCCCTGATAACGACACATTCACTCATGCCGTAACCATTTCTGGCTTGGATCGGCTGCGTTCGCATGTTCTCAGGCAATCGCCTTCCTGCACCAGTGAGTCGACAACGAAACAGTTTCGGCCGGAGTGTTTCGCCCGATACATTGCTGCGTCTGCGGCGGCGAATAGTTTTTCGCCAAATTCCTGTTCAGGACCAATGACATTGCCTTCAGCCAGGCCAACACTGGCAGTGAGAGGAATCGTTTTTCCCTCGAATACGCAGACAGACTGCTGAATCTTGCTTCTCAATCGTTCTCCGACAACGGCCAGACCGACGGAATTGGAGTCTTCAAGCAGCACCACAAATTCTTCTCCACCGTAACGACCCACAATGTCAGAATCGCGGATCGTGTTTCGAAGCGTTTCGGCCACAGTCTTCAATGCCTGATCGCCGGCTTGGTGACCATACGTGTCATTGATTTTCTTGAAGTGATCGATATCAATCACTGCCATGCCCAGGGACCAGCCACGGACTCGATGGAGCGCTGCTCGCTCAGAAAGTTCCTGAAGCAGATAGGCCCGGTTGCAGATCCCTGTCAGAGCATCAACTCGGGATACATGCAGCAGGTCTGCCACTCGACGCTTTAACCGACCATTTTCTTCAAGCAATTCGATCGGGATTGATTGGGAACTGTTCTCCTGGCTCGCAAGATCGGCCAGTCTGGACATTTCTTCCAGCGCGTCCTGAAGCAGGTCGCTCGTCGATGGTAACTGATCCGGACTTATATCGAAGGATTGAGCGGTCGCATCGAGCTGCTCTTGCACGCCTCCAACAACTTCTTCAACAGACAATTGTTTTGGCAACATGAAATTGGACAATGATTCTTCAAGATGAATCAATGAGATCGCGGGGGTCTCATCACAGAGCAGGCTGGCGACAGCATCTGCCAGACGCGTAATTTCAAGCAGCGGATGTTTTTCACTGCCAGCCCTTAACGCTGTCATGTTTGGGTCGTTGATTCCACGAATTGCGGCGTGACAGCGTTCAGGAAGTCCCATTTGCTGAAGCAGGATTGAAGACAATTTGGAATGATTGAATCCGAAAGTCTCTTGTTCAACACGCGGGAGCGGAATCCCTTCGGCTTTAGCCCGCCGCAAACATTCGAGGTACTTAACTGACTCCGCCTTCAGTAAGGCCAGTTTGCCAAGGCCTGCCAGAATACTGGTAGTGTAACATTCGCCGCGGAAGGCGGGTGACCCATACTGAGATGCAAGCAGTTCGGCCGCTGTTGCCTGAACAAACGATCGCAGCCAGAAGCGGCGGTAGTGCTCTAAATGGTCAGAATTCTCCATGGACTGTTTGGCGAGCGAGAAACTCAGTACCAGTGGAGCCGCTGCGGTTCGTCCCATCAACATCACGGCTCGACCAAGATCGGTGACTTCACCTCTTGTCCCGTATTTTGATGAATTCGCAACCTTCAGGAGTTTCCCTACCATCGCGGGATCCTTCCTGATCACAGAGACCAATTGTTCATTGGAACTATTCGTGTCGTGAAATAGTTTCAATGCTTCAATCGCAACCGTTGGCAAAGAGGGAATTCGCGTGAACTGCGAGAAGTCAGTAGTCATAGCTGTGCATCAATCTTTGCAGGAACAGAAGCGAGAATGTTGGAACCAACCTGCGACCGCATCCTCGGCGCTAGTGTGTCAGGTCGCGTCGCTTGATCGCAGAAACGTTCATGGGACTTGCTGGTAGACCCTCATAACGGCTCGAATCGAGACGAATCGGAGGTATGGTTTCAAGGGTTAGACGGTTTGTCGGGATCATCGCGGTGGGGATTCCGGTGTCTCAGCAGAAATCTATCGACTTCAATCATGCTGGGAGAATCGATGCGATCGGTACATTCGGGGTGGTCTTTCCTTGTTTGACTATTTTGCCTGAGCGGAGTTTATCTGCTGATCCCCAAAGTGCCGACCAGATCACGCAGACTATGCGTTCATTAAACTCTACTGCGCCAGTTGGCGAATGTGCTGACATCTTGTTCTGCCAGCACAAATGGCCGCGAGTCTTTGGGGGATTTTGTCATGAGATATGACATCGCTGTGATTGGCAATGACGAAGCGGCAATGGAACTTTCGTGTATGGCGGGATCTTTGGGCAAGCGTGTGCTTGCAATCCTTCCAGAGCAGCGACACTCTGAATGGATGATTAGCATTGCTTTACGGCGTCTGGTCGAGCAATTACTGAATGATGGCACTGGATCGCGGCTGCCAAGTTCGGTGCGCCGATGCTCACCTGGTCTGGTGAAGCGACTGCTGACAAATGCCCTCACTTCCGAGATCATGGATTACATGGCGATCCTGGAGCGGTTAGGTGTCGACGTGCGTGTCGGTGAGGCCAGGCTTTTGAGCCGCAATAGTGTGATGATCACTAGTGGGATGGATTGCTCAAGGGCTGTCCTAAACGCGGACAATGTTGTCGTGGGGTGTGGCACACGACGGACCGCTACTCATCGTCCATTGGGATTAATACCATCCTCCCGGCCTGAATCCCTCTTGTCGGGCGCGATGTTTCCGGACGCTGTGACAATTCTCGGCGGAGATCAGTTGGGTGCGGGCTTTTCCGCACTGTTGAGTCTGGTTGGGGTAGAGTCTCGGTTGATAACCGATGGCCATGCAGATTGTGCGATGCAGGAGTTGGCTATTGCGGCGGGTGTGCGAATCATCGATGACGGGAACGGAGATGATTACGTCCGGAAACAATCTCGGTCAGGTTGGTCTGATGAGGTGCTCGATTTTCGAAGGTCGGTTGGGTTCACTGAGCACCTTGGTCTAGCAGACGTTGGAGTTGAGCCCGATGAGCTCGGACGTCTCTGGTGTGCATCGTCCCTGGAGACGTGGTGTAGTGGTATCTTTGGGATTGGCGACGTTGTTGGCTTTTCTGCAGATATCTCTCGACATCCAACTGATCAGGCTCGCCGGATTCTTAATCGGATCAGCCATCGGATCCGACGTCCGCATTTCCTGCGAAATCGCGAGATGAGTTTTTCCGGAACGTCTGCCCGGGTTTCAGATTGATTGGACGTCCAAAGGAACTCGCTCTGTGTTGGTGACTCTGATGTCGAGCCCCGTGGAATCCATCAGGTCCACAGTCGTGATTAATGGCATCGCAGGTGATGTTCGGGTTTCGATCGCAGTTTCAACTGTTTCCATTTTCTTCTTGTCCGGCGCGATAATGGGAAGTCTGACGATGAACAGACTGCCTTTACCGAACTCACTTCGGAGGGAGACATCTCCACCAAGAAGGCGAGCAAGTTCACGCACGATTGAGAGTCCAAGTCCGGTTCCCTCATATTCTCGCTTCACATGATCTCTTGAGCCGGAACCCGTAGAACCCTGGCGAAACTTCTCGAAGATATGTTCCTGCTCCTGAAGAGGGATACCGATTCCGGTGTCTTCAACACTGAACTCAACTAAATCAGATTCTGACAGACGCGAAGCGATACGGACTCGTCCACCCTCCGGCGTAAACTTAATCGCATTGGACAGAAGATTTGTCAGGATCTGGTTGATCTTACTTCGATCCTGTTGCAGAAGAGGTAGCGTTTGCGGTGGCGGTTCGATTCGGAGGTCGATGTTTTTGCGGTCTGCGAGCGGCATGATCTGCTGCATCTGAAGTTCCAGCAGGTCTGCAATTTGAACTTCGGTTCGATGCAGATCCATCTTGCCGCTTTCGATCTTGGCAAGGTCGAGCAGATCATTGATCTGCACCATTAAGGACTGGCCTGATGTCTGGATATTATGGACGTAGCGTTTCTGGCGTTCATCAAGGTTCACGGCGCTTTGCAGGATATCACTGAAGCCGAGGATGCTGTTCAGAGGTGTTCGCAATTCATGACTGATGGTCGCGAGGAAATCGTCTTTCAGTTTGTTGTTGTTGAAGAGTTCCATATTCGCCTGAGCGAGCTGATCGATTTTTCCATCCAGACTGTCGTTCAGTGATCTGAGTTCATCGTTGACTGTCATCATGTGCCTGAGCATGCGATTGAACGCATGGCTGAGTTCTTCAAATTCGTCACCAGTACTGATGTCCGCGCGCAGATTCAGATTGCCGCGAGCGATCTCGTCGCTGACGTCTTTGAGGTGTTGTACCGGTTTAACAATGATGTAACGCACGATGGCATATGCGGCCAACATCGCGAGAAAAGATGTTACGATACCCGTCGCAAGAAGAATGGCCCTGTTACGACTCAGTTGCGCGTCAACGGCCTCCAGGGAGATTTGAATCCTTGCGATGCTTAGAAGCGGTGGTTTTGATTCTCGTGTGCCCTGCTCTTTTGATGATTCGATGGTCTCTGCTGGCTTAACAGGCTTGTCCTCCGGCACAGAAGTCGCAGTCTCTTGCCGAGCAATTGGACTTGTCAGCGCCTTGTTTCCGTCCATGATATGGCAAGCCTGGCATGATTTTGCATTTCTTATTGCGGCAAAATAGACCAGCTCTCGCGGGCGATCCGCTTCAGCGGCCTTAAAAATGTAATACTCATCTTCTGGAGATTCCTGGTCCAGGAATCTTCGGCGTGCTTCAAATCCGTCTTCGTTGTCGGGAAACTCATCCGTTGCAGACGTGAGTCCCCAAAGAGTTTTGTCTGAAGTGCCGGGGAGTTCGTTCAGGGTTCTGTTGAAGAGCACAACGTTTGGTGGAAGCGATGAGTCGCCCGCGGAACTCCTGTGACTTGAGTCCAAAGGCGATGTGTCGATTTCATCCTCTGGATTGTTCTTTTCTCGAGCTTCGTCCTGCGGCTTCAGCGACGAAGGTTCTTCAGGGCTTACCGATGCCGTGATAAGTTTCGGATAGTGAACCAGAGGTAGTACCTGCGGTACCATGTCCTTTGCACGGAGGAGTTGTTGATACTCAATGAGTCGGCGCGTACGAGACGCGTAAAGCCAGAAGCTCGCGGTAATAAGGAACAGCAGCGCGAACCCGAAAAGAAAGCGACACTTTCTTTCCAGGCTGCTTTCGCCGATCAGCTTCTTGAGGGCTCGATAAGAAATCACGAATCCGTTCCTGCGTATGTGCCGAAGACACTGCCGGTATCTTCTCAGAATCAGGTTACAGATCAAATCCAGGTAGGCTTCCGGTCTGAATTCGCCGCCAGACCTGCCATGATACCATGTGAATTTGCCGTGGCGTTCGTCTTCACTGTACCCGCGTTTCTCGCGTTCGAATCGTCATCGCAAGGGGTCAGAGTTATGTTGCGAGCTTTTTCAAGTGCTGAAAGTCGCCGTGTGGATCAGGATGCTGTCACGGAATTGGGGATTCCCTCCTTGTTGTTGATGGAGAATGCTGCGAGGGGTGTCTGTGACCGAATCCAGCAAGCTGGCATCTGGCGGTCGATTTTGATCCTGGCAGGTCCCGGGAACAATGGTGGCGATGGCCTGGCAGTCGCTCGACTTCTGGCAGCTCGCGGGATAGACGCAACGGTGCATTTGATTCGGAATGGAAAAAGTCTGTCGGAGGATGCGGCTCAAAATCTCCGTTTTCTGAACCGATGCGGTATCGCCGTGAATGAACCCTCTTTGGAAAATATGGTGCAGTTCATCACACAGTTGTCGGATCAGGATCTAATCGTCGATGCAATGCTTGGCACCGGAACCAGGGGACAACTTAGATCGCCCTTCTCAGAGTTAGCTGATGCGATTAATGAATCTGGTGCGATGGTATTGGCCGTTGATATTCCAACTGGTTTCGACTGTGACTCCGGGGTGGTCATTGGGCCCTGTGTGAAAGCTGATTGGACAGTGACTTTTGTTGCATTGAAGAACGGCTTTCTGCGGGATTCAGCGACTAATTATACGGGCGTCATCTGGATTTCAGATATTGGGATCCCTCGAAAATGGCTCATGGACTGGAGCCAGCGTAATGGTGGTTCTGAAGAGCTGAATCGCTGAGCGTGCATACAAATCCTGGGTCGCCAAACTCCCCACGTTACCTTACGTCGTGGGAAGATCTCAATTGTGGCAGGATCTGGTCTGGCCGGGACAACTTACGGCGGACGGCTGAAATTTGATTAGGAGTCGATTAGCATTCGGTCCAGGAAGCTTCTCAAAAAGAGGACCATGGCTTGATCAGCATCGAACGGCAGAATCTCTCTGTTTCATCGGTTTGAACGGCTGTTGGCATATTTCGAAATCAGGTCGCAGGACGCGGTCTCACACTTAGTCAGATAAGAATATTATGCCTTCTGTTCCCCAACGTATTGATGGACCCGTTGCGGTGATTGGCGATGTCCATGGTCAGACGGACAAGCTTAGGCAAATTATTGGACAGTTGTCGCGATTGCCTGATATTCATCGACGCTGGATTGTTTTCATTGGTGATCTTGTGGATCGAGGTCCGGATCCGGCAGGTACCGTTGAGTTGTATTGTGATCTTTCAAAGAACCATGAGTTCGTCACGTGGCTATGTGGAAATCATGAACTGGCGATGGCTGGGACTCTGGGACTGTTCGAAAAACCTGACTACGTGGATTTCGAAAAGCGCTGGACGAACCACTATGATTCCCACACGACTTTCGAGTCCTATGGGGTGCCACATGGTGATGTTAATGCACTCCGAAAGGCTCTTCCGGACGAGCATCGGCGACTGCTGTCTGACTTGCCGTGGAGTATTGAGCACAGAAACTACCTGTTTGTTCATGCGGGTCTCGACAGAAACATGCCCTTCGAGACGCAGGTTCAGATTCTTCGCCAGCGAGATTTCAGTCTGAGTCATCCTCCCTGGTTGTACTCCAAAGACTATATCAATGCCGGGCCGCCGATGGATTCTCCCGTAACCATTGTGATGGGGCATGTCCCTGTTCCTGAGGTCTTGTTCAGGAATGGGTTGATTGCAACTGACACAACCGGAGGAATTGATGGGGAGCTTAGCTGCGTATTGCTGCCCGAGAATATTGTCCTTCAATCCGGCAATGTCCCGCCGCGACCTCTCTCTCGGCCTGAAAGAAAGAAGCCCTGGTGGCAGATCTGGTAGAGTGCTGGAGTAGGCACTGATGCATATTTTTTGTCGGAGGTCATGATGTTTCAGCGATGCCTGTTCCTCTGTTTGCTGCTAAGTTTGTCCGGAGTATCCCGGTCGACTGCGGCGGCTCCTCCGGCTGTCGAAGACTTCCTGGTGGAGGGGCGTCTAGCGGAAGGCGCAGCCGCGATGCAGGCTGCCGTCGATGCTGATCCTGATGACGGGTTATCTCGGTTTGGTCTGGGAGTGACTCAGTTCTTTCAGGCGGTCGAGGCGTTAGGGCAAAGCCAGTATCGATATGGCTTGCTAGGAAATCGCAGACGTGCGATTCCCTTCATGCGATTGCCGATCCCGGAGAACGATAAGCCGGAACAGATTTCATATGAGTCAGCGCGTTCAACGATTCAGGAATTTGTTTCGGGATTAAGCAAAGCCGAGCAGACTCTTGCCGGGGTGAAAGCGTCCGGTGTCAAGTTGCCTCTGAAAATCGGTCAGATTCGGCTCGACCTTGACGGTGATGGTGTTGGCACAGACGAAGAATCGATCTGGAATATTCTCAATGCGCTTAACGGCGGTGGTCGTCCTGAAGAAGCAGCGGCTACAGTGAATCAGTTGGTTGTTGCTTTCGATGACGGAGATGTTTTATGGCTCAGAGGTTATTGCCATGTGATGTCCGCGTTGGGCGAGATGGTGCTGGCGTATGACTGGAGAGATCAGTTTGAGCGGACGGCTCATTTGTTTTATCCGAGCGTTAAGTCGCCATACGATTTTCTGCAGACAGAGGGGGCCGGACCGTTTAATGGCTTCAATTCCCAAAATATTCTTGATGTGATCGCTCTGATTCATACTGTCAACTATGAGTGTATTGAGCCCGAGCGAATGAAGACTGCACTCGGCCATCTGGAGTCGGTGATCAGTCTGAGTCGCGAATCCTGGAAACTGATCAACGCGGAAACCGACAACGATCGAGAATGGCTGCCTAATCCTCGCCAGTCTGCTGCACTTGGAGAACTGCGTGTGTCGCAACAAAACCTTGTGGGATGGCAGGCATTTCTGGATGAAGCAGACGCAATCCTGCAGGGAAAGAAATTACTGCCATTCTGGCGCGGGATTGACGGAGGAGCGATGTTCTTCGATGGTAATTTCCCGGAGCATCCCGAACTGGGAATCAACGTTCGGAAAATATTCCTGGAGCCAGCTCGCCTCGATCTCATCCTGTGGCTTCAGGGCACTGGCCTTCAGCCTTTCCTTGAGAAAGGGGAGCGAACCGATCCGGATGCATGGCGAAGAATCATGGATGCCTTTAACGGAAACTTCTTCCTGTTTATGGCCTGGTTCAACCGATTTTGCGACTGCAATCAGTGGGGGCACGAATACCGCGAGCGAACGGCTGGAGCCTGAGAGATTCGCCGGCCAGTGTTGCTCGTGTCGTTTCCATAAACAAGGCTACTCAATCACGACTCCCGTGACATCCGGCGGATCCGGAAACTTGGGAGCCATGTCAGCCAGCGTTTCGGCAATGATGCCGGCAACTACATAATCGCGGTACCAGTTCTGATCCGCCGGGACAACATACCAAGGTGCATGCGAGGTGGAACACTTTTCCAGCATGTCTTCGAACGCCTTCTCATAGTCATCCCAGAACTTGCGTTTCTCAAGATCGGCCGGATCAAACTTCCATCGTTTTTCCGGAGTGTCGATCCTCTCCTGAAATCGCTGCTTCTGTTCATCCTTTGAAATATGAAGAAAAAACTTGATGATCCGAGTGCCTGATTCGGCAAGCATTTCCTCGAAGGCATTGATCTGGCTATAGCGAGGTTTCCACACGCTCTCCTTGACGATCTTATGAACTCGAACAACGAGTACGTCTTCGTAATGTGAGCGATTGAAGATCCCGATTTTTCCTGCCGGTGGCACAGCTTTGTGAATTCGCCAAAGGTAGTCGTGGGCCAGTTCTTCTTCACTCGGCTTCTTGAAGCAGGTCACTTCGACCCATTGAGGATTCGTACCCTGAGTGACGGACCGGATCGTGCCATCCTTCCCGCCGCCATCAATGGCCTGAAAAATAACCAAAAGCTTTTGTTGTTCTTCCGCGTAAAGTTTTTCGCCAAGGGAAACAATTCTGGCTCGGAACTCAACCAGTGCTTTCTCGCACCGTTCACGGTCGTTCTCAAATGCTTTCCCGTCAGTTTCTGTCTTGCGCAGGATAATCTTCTGGCCGGGTTTTATCAGGTGACGATCAAAGGTGGGCATTGTGTCAACTCCGAGGAGTCTATTCAGGCTGTAAGCAAGAGGCTGACGATAATCACGGAGAATACTGCAAGAAGCATCAATCCTGAAACAGCGGTTCCGGCAATTGCTTCGAATCGTGACCG
>CANHVD010000035.1 GCA_947463775.1 Planctomycetaceae bacterium
CTGAACCAGAGCCATCTCCAGCATCACAGCATCGTTCTTCAGGAAGTAGAATCCTGAGCCCGCCACACGTGCACCGGCTTCGAAGTCGATCAGATCAAGATTCGCGGCGATTTCAACATGGTCTTTAGGTTTGAAATCGAACTTCGGCTTCTCACCCCAAACGCGAATCTCAAACGCATCCTCTTCACCACCGATCGGGGCGGAAGGATGAGTCATATTCGGGATGCGAATCTGCTCGTCGCGCAGCTGCTCCTCAACCTTCTTCTGCTGCTCTTCGGTCTGGCTGACCTGATCACGCAACTGCTTGCCTTGTTCGACAAGCTTTGGGCGATCTTCGGCCGACGCTTTCGGGATCTGTGCAGACACTTCCTTCTGCTGGCGACGCAGTTCATCACCTTTGGCGATCAGAGCATTTCGCTCATCACGCAGTCGCACGACAGCATCAACGTTGACTTCAACACCGCGTTTTTTGCAGTTGTCGACAACAAGATCACGATGATCGCAGATAAACTGCAGATCCAGCATTGGAAAACTCCTGGAGCAGATTCAATAGTCAGTGAAGCAACGAGCTGAGGGCCGAGAGCACAGAGAGGAGAGCGTCAGGCCGATTTCATCCCGACGGCTCTCTTAGGTTTTCTTGACCTTTGCCAATTCCGACCAAAGGCAGGCGCTGGCAAGAGTGCCACGATGAAAATCCGTGACATGGATATGTTCATCCGGGCTGTGAAGATTGTCCGAGTTTCGACCCCAACCGAGCAGAAGAGTATCGATTCCCAGAATCTGTTTGAAGCTGAGAACGACAGGAATGGAACCACCCTCGCGGATCAGAACCGGCGGCTGCCCGAAGGCTGTTTCCACTGCCTTGCGCGCGGCTGTCAGCCAATCGCTGGTCGGATCAAAGACGAAGGCTTCACAACCGTGAGATCGCTTGAATTCGAACTCAATTCCCGGCGGACAATTTGCCTTCAGAAATTTTTCAAGAGCATCCAGAACTTTCGTCGGGTTCATCTTTGGAACCAGACGGCACGTAATCTTCGCGATCGCTCGTGACGGAATAATGGTCTTTGGACCTTCGCCCTGATAACCGCCCGTGATGCCGTTGATATCGCAGGTTGGTCGAGCGGTCCGTCGCACCAAAGTTGATCGACCTGCTTCGCCGAACGTGGCTGAACTCCCAACTTCCTTCAGAAAAGCTGATTCAGAAAACGGCAATACTGCGTACTGTTCTTGTTCGATACTGGTGAGCTCCAGCACGTCGTCATAGAAGCCGGGGATCTGAATTCGTCCGTCGTCACCAACCAGCTTGCCGCACATTTTGGCCAGGGCATTGACGGGGTTTGCAATGCTGCCGCCGTAAATGCCGCTGTGAAGATCTTTGGATGGTCCTTTGAGTCGCACCTCTGCGGCAACGATTCCTCGCAGACCGCAAGTGATTGCTGGAATGCCATCCGCATACTGACTGGTGTCGCTGACAACAGCCACGTCGGCCTTCAGAAGCTGTTTGTGAGTCTCAAGGAAGTGATCCAGATTGACTCCACCAACCTCTTCTTCACCTTCGATCAAAACCTTCACATTGACCGGAAGGCTGCCATGAATTTTTGTCCAGGCTTCTATCGACTTCAGGTGAGTAAACAACTGGCCTTTGTCGTCCGTTGCTCCGCGAGCGAACAGTTTCCCATCTCGAACCTGCGGTTCAAAAGCCGGGGTTGTCCAAAGGTTAAGTGGATCCGGGGGCTGCACATCATAATGACCGTAGACCAGCACTGTTGGCAGGGCAGGATTCTCGATCCGCTCACCATAGACGATCGGATGGCCTTTGGTGGGATAGATGGTCGCCTTCAGGCCGGCTTCCGTCATAGAGTTCTTGACCCACTCCGCACAAACTCCCATCTGGGGCGCATAAGCACTGTCCGCGCTGACGCTGGGGATGCGGAGAAAGCTGCACAGTTGCTCCAGCGAAATCGATTGTTGCTGCCGAAGAAAATCGAGCACATCATTCATGAGAGTAACCTAATAACAGGAATAGAGTTTCTCGTTCTTCAAACGATCCCGGAACCGTTGTCTCAGTCAGGATGCAGCCGGATTTTGACCCTTCGCAAGTTCCGCTTCCCACTCATCCAGCAAAGGCCAGTCAACGGCACACGTTCCGAAGTCGGCCATGTGCTGATATTTGTCGAGGCGATCAATCGCCGACTGCAGCAGCTTTGCTTCATTCCGGAATGCTGGTCCGTGACTTGGCAATAACCACTCAACACTACTCTTCTGAATTCGCTTCAGTGAGTCAATAAACGCTGGCAGGTCAGAACCATGATGTGCATCAATACTGCCGACGCATCCATCCCGGAAGATATTGTCGCCGGAAAACAGAAGGTTCCCGAGTCGAAATGCCAACTGACCGACGGCATGACCCGGAGTATGCCAGACCTGGATCTTCAGCTTGCCAAGTTCCAGCGTTGTTCCTTCATCGACCTCTTTGTCGATCACGAAGTTCGGCATGTCGATGGAAATTCCCTGCGCGGGGATTTCTGCAAACGACGCAATGCGATCGTTCGACTCGAGAATGATTTTTGCGTCGGGATGAGCGACGAGTTGCGACCCCGGCAGCAGCTCTTTCGCGCGCTGGAATCCCTGGACATGGTCCGCGTCCGCGTGTGTCGCGACGAGATACTTGCAGTTGGCGAGAGGAAAGTCCATCTGACGAATCAGATCGATGATTTCATCGACGGTGTCAGCGTACCCGATATCCAGCAGCATCCAGTCGCTGCCGGAAAAAATCAGATACACACAGCATCCCAGTCGACGTCGCGCCTGAAAGTTGAGTTCAATTACGTTTGGAAAAAGCTCACGCCGTTCGAGCATTGGGGCCGCTCACATGTCCTTAACAGGGGTCTGGCTGCCGCGAAATCCCACTTTGGCAGCCCTGTGCGGATTCTAGGGAAGCCCCTCAGTCCCGGCAACGCACCCTTCCGTTCGTCCCAGGGCAACGAACATTTCCGCGAAGAGCCTGATTTAGGCTGTTTCAGCGTCGTGAGACCTGTTCCAGTGGAGTGACTTTGGCTCCGCTAGAGTCCTCACAATCCCTACAGAGGCGTCATCGTGAGCAACATTGTCATAAATGCTGCCTGCCTGGCGGACTCCCGACGTTATAGTTTTTTCGGGGCCAGACATGACGGGGCTGTTGTGGCCGGATGTTTTTGCGAATAAAACGTGAGTTCGCAGAATCTGGAAATTACAAAGAGTGGTGTCTTGGGCGTCAGTTTTAAAAACGATGGTGTCTGGCAGTCTGAAAATGGCACACCTGAAGGTCAGGCCCAAAGGATTGCCCGGCATCGTTAATCGGCACGGCAGGAGTAGTTCTCAATGAGCTCTGGCAGCATGGATGATGCATCCCGCCGTCGTTGTCTGATTCAGGACAAACGCCGTCTGGCCGATATCGAAGAAAAGCAGGAACGTGTTCGAGCGTTTCTTGCATCCGTCGGTGCTGACGCGATGCTCCTGCAGGACCCGGCCAACATCGCCTGGTTTACGGCCGGTGGAGATTTGAGTCGTTGTGCGTCCGACAGTTGCACCAGCAGCGTATTTGTCACCGAAGACGCTCGTCTGTTTGCCACCAACGCCGTTGATTCCGCGCAGCTGTTTGAACGGGAATGCTTTGGCCTCGGTTTCCAGTTGAAGCAGCGAGAATGGTTTCAGCCACACTGTGCATTGGTGGAAGATCTCTGTCGTGGCCGCAAGGTGGTGAGCGATTGTGGGTTCGAGGGAACTCGGAACGTTGGCAAGCGAATTGCCAAACTGCGATTGCCTCTGACCAGTCTCGAAGTTGACCGTCTGCGAAAACTTAGCAAGGTCTTGGTGCACGCGGTTGAAGTAACGGCGGGACATATTCGCAAGGGAGTTACGGAAGCCGCTGTGGCCGGTGAATTGAGCAACCGACTTCTGCGGCGGACGGTGACGCCGGCAAGAATTCAGGTATGTGCTGACGGTCGCAACATTCGTTATCGCCACTGGAGCTACAGCGAAGATCCGATTGAATCTTATGCGACGGTTTCCTGTGTTGCTCGCCGCTGGGGCTTGCATGTCGCGGTGTCGCGAACTGTGTGTCTGGATGAGGTTCCTCAGGATCTTTGGGCGGCTCATCAAAAAGCAGTCATGATGCATGCCACGGGAATTTATTTTTCGCGACACGGTCAGCAGTTGAAAGATGTCTGGCCGAAGGTCAAACGCATTTACGACAAGTTCGGTCTACCCTCCGAATGGCAACTGTGTGATCAGGCTGACATCATTGGTTATCGCACGAGCGAACATCAACTGACGCCCTCCTCCGAGTTTGAATTGCAGGGACCAGTCCCGATCTTCTGGCATCCTGGAGTATCAGCCGCAATGCTCGGCGATACAGTTCTCGTAATGCCCAGTGGATTTGAGATGTTGACTCGTTCGACGGTTTGGCCGGAACTCAAGGTTCAGGTCAAAGGGCATGATGTTCCATGTTCTGGTTTGCTTTTGATTCGAGAAACACAGGCTCCGGAATCGTCTTTGAAGACAAGTCGCGATCACGATCATGATTCGGCGATTTTCCGAGGCTATAACCTGCCAGACGATGACGCCGATGGATCCAGAATGGATTCGATCTGGGAGCTGGACATGTCCGCCGGCGGTTCCGTATTCGACGAGAGCGAATCGCAATACTCTCAGGAATCCGTGCTGGATTGAGCGTTCTCTCTGTGCCGAAAGCCTTCACTGACGGGGCACCTCCTGCTTGTTGCACGATTGAGTGTCGTCTTTCGCTCCGTGAAAGTAACATACCGCCTCGATTAGGTTGGTAAGCGTTATTGAGTGAGCGACGATAGTGAGTTCTCAGGGACAATTTGGCTTTGCGGAGATGCGTGAATGGGAGCACGTTGCGATCGAGGATGTGAAGGTCGCAGAGGTCGTGTTCAATTTGCCGCTGGAGCGGCCTTACACCTATTCAATTCCAGAACCGTTGCGGGATCTGATCAAACCCGGCCAACGTGTGAAGGCTCCGCTGGGACGAAGTAATCGCATCGTTGTCGGTTACTGTGTGGCGATCAGGCCCGGTGAGTCCGGTCAGAAGCGTCTGAAGCCGATCGAAGAATTGCTCGACAGCGAACCGTTGCTGAACAATCAGATGCTGGAGCTGACTCGCTGGATCGGCGAACGCTACCTCTGTGGTTGGGGGCAGGTTCTTGACAGTGTTATTCCGGCCGGCGTTCGCAAGAAGAGTGGTACCCGGGAAGTTCAGAATTTTATTCTTGTTCCGGGCACGGAAGAGAAACTCACTTCCGCGCGTCTGAGTCGTCAGCAGAAGATGGTGATCGAGGTTCTGCAGAAATCGACCGGCCCTGTGACGGCGACTGATCTTTGCGAACGAGCCGGTTGCAGTCCCGGACCGCTGAAGTCACTGCAGGAACGAGGACTCATCAAGGCGTTGAGAATCCGTTCCGAGATTTCCGGCGATGATCTGTTGCCGGTGCAGCAACAGGCAGACCTGAAATTGAACGTTCAGCAGCAGCAGGCTCTGGACAGAATTCTGCAGCCGATTCGAGCCGGCGCACATGAAACTCTGTTGTTGCATGGTGTGACGGGTAGCGGCAAGACGGAAGTCTATATCCGAGCGATTCGTGAAGTGGTCAGCTATGGTCGGCAGGCGATTGTGCTGGTGCCGGAGATCAGCCTCACACCGCAGACAATTCGTCGCTTCCGCAGCCGATTTTCCACGGTCGCGGTGCTGCATAGTCACATGACTGATGCGGAACGACACTGGCAGTGGCAGCAGATTTCCAGCGGCGAAATTCAGGTCGTCGTCGGAGCTCGCAGCGCGGTTTTTGCGCCAACTCCGAATCTGGGGCTGATCGTCATCGACGAAGAACATGAACCGTCATTCAAGCAGGACAGCACACCTCGATATCATGCGCGCGAGGTTGCCAGAAAACGATGTCTGGATGAGCGAGTGCCGCTGATTCTGGGGTCAGCCACACCAACTCTGGAATCGTGGATCCGAGCGACTCGCAAACTGGATGTGCTGGTTTCAATGCCCAGTCGAGTCGAAGACAGACCGCTGCCGCCGGTTGTGGTCGTCGATACTCGCAGCGATCCTCGCATCTCAAAAGGATCCGCCATCGGTCGCGCGCTGTATGGGGCGATTGATCGAGCGTTGAAAGATCAGGGACAGGTCATTCTGTTTTTGAATCTTCGAGGATACTCGCCGACGGTTTGGTGTCGCAGTTGTGGAGCCGGAATCAAGTGCCCGAACTGCGATATTACTCTGACATGGCATCGTGACCGACAATGCGTTGTTTGTCACAGTTGCGATTACGAAATCACTCCGCCCAAGGCCTGCCCGACATGCCAGAGTCCTGCGGTGCGATATCTTGGGACGGGGACACAGAAGCTGGATGAAGAAGTGCGGAATACATTTCCGAATACGACGGTGATTCGCATGGACAGCGATTCCATGCAAAAGCCGGGCAGCCATGATGAGGCTCTGGAGAAGTTTCGGAAGGGCGAGGTGCAGATACTGTTGGGAACTCAGATGATTGCCAAAGGGCTCGATTTTCCAAACGTCACTCTTGTTGGCGTGATCGATGCGGACACGATGCTGCGTCAGCCGGATCTTCGTGCGGCCGAGCGTACGTTTCAGTTGATTGCTCAGGTCGCCGGAAGAACGGGCCGCGGCGAACGTGGCGGAAGAGTGCTCGTGCAGACAACAAGCCCGAATGATCCCGCCGTGAAGTTTGCATCGAAGCATGACTTCATCGGGTTCGCTCAGCACGAGTTGGCCGAACGTTACGACACTCAGGCCCCGCCGTTTTCCAGCGTAGCGCGAGTAATCTTTCGCGGGCCCGATGAGATGCGTACTCGTCAGACAGCACAGGCCGTCGCTGATCGGCTTCGGGCGGCTCGCAAGGACGCGACGGAAGCGGTGCGGGTTTTGGGAGCAGCCCCGGCTCCGATTACTCGTTTACGTGGGCTATGGCGATTTCATCTGCAGATCGCAGCGAAAACGCCGGAGCTCGTAAAAGAATTATGGCAATCTGCTGAGCAATCTCTGTCATTACCGGATGATGTGGAGTTCGCGATCGACGTTGATCCGATTAATGCCAGGTGACCGGTTATTCTTTGTCGTCCGTTCCATAGAACACCAGGTTCACGATCTTCCATTCGTCACCCTGTTTGATCAGCGTGAAGTGATCGTAGCCGTATTGTAAACGTGGGCCGGCGGTCAGTTTCCAGTACACGACTGCTCGTGCAAGATCGGCTTCAAAGCGAATCTCTGTCTTTACGGGAACCTCAATCGCTTTATGGGCGGCCGATTTGTGATACGCGGCCTGGCCAGCGACAAACGGGACTTTGTTCTGAGTATAGATTTCGCCGCCACGACTGATCTCCTGCACAACGGCACCGTCGGCAAAACAATCTCCGTAGTCTTTCATGCGCTGCTCAGACCACGACAGGAAGTAGTGCTTGATCAGTTTCTCGACAGCCGGCAGCTCAGGGTTTGTGGCCTTGCTCGACTTCTCTGCCGACTGAGTTGTTGGCTCAGCGGCGATCAGTGATGTCGGAGTTGCTTTTGTGTCAGCGGCTTTCTGTGTTGTTCGAAGAGTTCGCCATGTTTCCAGATAATCACTCACGAACTGTTGAATATACTTCGCGTCCACGCGTTTTTCGCTTACGGTTGCTCCGAGCGGCGGGACATGGCAAAACGCGACATCCAGCTCAGGATGTTTGGCATGCAGATACTCAAGCGAATACAGAGTCTCCTCGCAAAGATACTGACCTGCTCGGCGGGATACTCGAACGGGATAACCCTTGTCGGCCAGTCGGTGCTGCATGATGTCGCAGTCGAGAGACGCCTTGAACTCCGCCGGACCATCAGCAGTAATCGCAGTCTTCGTGGGAAGTTTGCCGTCGTTATCCGGAATCTGACCTCGCTGGTTGGAGGCGCGAGATTCAAGAGCAAATCCGTCTGCACCTCCCTGACCAAAGGAGAAGACCGCAACTGGTTTATGCTGTTCAATCAGCTGCTGCAGATGCTTGAGCGGTTCGCCCCAGACGACAGGCAGCTCATGAGCGATGATTTGATGTCCGTGCCATTCTGTTTGATGCAGCTTTCGAATGCCCTGCCATGAAGGATTTGCGGGACGGCTGGGGCCAAACGGTTCGAATCCCGTCAGCAAAATCACGGGCTTTACATCATCCGCGAGGACTGCGGGTGAAATCTGCGCCAATGGTGTCAGCCAGTTTGTGCACGCACAGAGAACAGTCAGGAGCAACATCCGTGGAGGCATCATGAATCTATCTCGCTGAATCAGGCAAATCGCGTTCGTTCGGACGACGCATTGTGAGACACCGGAAACTATCAGTGAAGCAAGGATCGTACGGTACAGCCCTCGTCGGTTATGTCGCAACTCTTCGTCGCGACCAATTGATCCAGGCGAGACCGAAAAGATTCTCAGGCGGCATCAGTAGAAGGCACGTTATGGCTTTTCCGAATCTGCACAGACGCAGATCATTTTGTGACAGCCGGGGCATCCCTGGCCGTACTTCATCTGGACAGCTTCGGTCAAATTGATGCCGGCCACATTGGCAATGGTTGCCAGCCAGGCCAGAACATCCGCAAATTCTTTGGCGATCTCTTCTTTAGGTGACTCACGCAGAGCCGCTGCGAGTTCGCCGATTTCCTCCATGAGCCACATGAAGGTGCCTTCCACGCCGCGTGCCTGATCTTTGCGAGAATACATTCGATCAATCAACTGCTGTAGTTCGTCGAGTGTCATGCCGTGAGCCTGAAAAGACATTGAAGAATGAGCCATCGCATTGGAGCATCTGACGTTCATTTTTTCGTCATGGTGCTATGAGAAACGGATACTGACCGCACACAATGATGACGTCAAGACATTGGCTTTCGAAGGCTTATTGATGCATGGGCTTCCGTAATGTCGCACCTGCGTTGGCCGCGAGATTCCCACCGTCCATGGGAATCAGGGTTCCTGTGATCCATTCCGAGGCATCGGAGGCCAGCAACACAATCAGGCCCTGAATGTCGGTTGGCTTTCCCAATCGACCACACGGTATTCCACTTAGCCATTGCTGTTCGATCGCAGGATCAGCAGCGATGCGTTTTTCGAGGCTGGGGTTCAGCACCTGAGCGGGCAAAATCGCATTGCAGCGGATCCCGTGAGCGGCCCATTCAGTGCTTAGTTCGCGAGTCATCTGGATGACAGCTCCCATCGCCATGCTGTACGCAATATGGCCACGGCCGAGAGCTGTTGTGCTTGCCAGTGAACCGATATTCACAATGCTTCCTTTGCCAGCCATCAGCATGCGGCGCCCCGCTTCCTGACACATCAGAAACCGCCCGAAAACGAGATTCTGAAAGACCTGCTGCACCGTCGTCAGCGGCATCTCTTCAGGTTTGCCGAGGATGCCTTCTCCGGCGATATTGGCGAGGAAATCAACACGTCCGAACTGATGATCAAGGACCGTGAACAGCTCCTGAATTTCATCGGCATCTGAGACATCTGTGCGACGATAAACGGCTTTGCGACCTGTCTTCAGGATCTCGTCAGTGGTGGCTTTCAGTCCCGGCTCATTGAGATCCGCGAGCAATAAGTCCGCACCATGAGCTGCCAATGCCAAAGCGGCCGCTTTGCCAAGACCACTGGCGGCCCCGGAAACGATTGCCACTTTGCCGGAAAGATCAAAGAGAGAACTAGTCATAAAGGTGCCTTTGATGAGCGGTGGGGACTACATCTGCCTCAGGATTCGAACTGCGTCGACAGCTGCCGCATCCGGTGCCATGGTCGTGATGGAAATGCCTGAGACAACTCGTGTAATGTTATGGTCCACTTTGTCGGGAATCGACCATTCTGAACCATCAGCGGTTGTCATGTAAATTGACAGTGTGTGATGTCCACTTCCGGGACGCTCGCCAATGATATGCAAAAGTGTGAAACGCCCCTCGCGGCCTCCGAACAGTTGCTCACCGATACGATAGCCTGCTCGAACTCGTCCCGCATCGACAACCAGATGCTCTGGAGAAGTCCTGAAGCCCGCGGTCTGCAGTTCTCTGCGGAGTCCGGTGATCAGGCTCATCAATTGATCGCCGTCGGTGACAGCCTGCGCGTTTAGTCCATCGGAGATCACGATCTGGGTATTCAGCTGATCATTCCGACGGCGTATCCCATCAATCATCTCGCGAGACTGCTCGGAGAGATGCTCACCGGACACCGGATGCAGGATGTAATCGGTTCGATCGGCCGATTGACTGCGGAGTCGAACGGCGTTTGGGATGGTCGCGACGAAGGCATCATCCAGTTCTTTCCAGATTGAGATTCTGGCGTCTTCGTAGATATGCTGAATCTGTTTGGCCAGTTCGGGCTGAAGATCAGATGGGCTGGCTCCGTAACCTTCCGCCACGAACACACCTCGCGAGCGGACCTCGTCGATGCGATCCCTTGCTTCCTGCCGGATGGTCTCATTATCGCGAGCGTCGTTCTTCCGTCGGCAGTACTGCAGATAAACCCAAGTCGGATCGCCAAAGTGCGGCGTAGGCTTTCCGTTGTTGTCGACAATGTTCAACGACTGGAAAAAGTTCCACATGCGATCATTGACGCGGAAACCGAATTTCTCACGGATGTGGACATGGTCCTGATAGCCTGTGGTCAGATATCCCAGCATCGGGTCAATTCGCGTCGGCAAGGCCATCAGATAGCCTGGGTTGGCCGGCATAATCTGATCAATACACCAGCCAAGATCGTCGAGACTGACATCCATATGCAGCGTAGAGCAAACGTCGAGTCCGATCATGAGGCCGTGAAGTTTTCCCATCACGATATCTTCAAGGCAGCATCGAACAAGCTGCTCGCGGGAGCGAAAGACTTCCGGTCCGATAAAGCCTGCAACATCATTTAGATGGACCCACGGCGGCCGGTTTTGACCGCGTTTCTTCAGGGCCTCGGCAGTGACAGTGGTCAGAGCTCTTGCGAAGCCATATTTACGAGACTCATGAATCACCATGTCCGTGCCGTGGCCGTGTCCGTTTGTAAAATCGGCCCCCTGCCCCGTTTCAAAATAGAGTGCATAACGTCCTGTGCGAGATCTCGCATGCAGCTTCATTTTTTCGACGGTCAGATCGAAAGTTTTGTTGGCGGCATCGTTACCGGCAATGCTCTGGAACCAGAACTCTGTGGAGCCAGGATGTTTGCGTTCCACTTCCGCCTGTACATCGATATGGGACAGGACACAATGAGGCAGGACATCTGTGAGTTCGAATGTCGCGAGAATATCCTGCAGAGCATTCTCGACGGCCGCGACAGATTCGGGAGTGCTTGAAACCGGATTCGTTCCGATCAACACATCACCGACGCCGTACGCGAATGCATCGAAGACCTGCCAGCGAATATCGTCGATATTGTCGGTGGGTGAGTTCGGCTGAATTCGAGCCCCCATGTAGCCTTTTGCGCCGAGTTGAGTGCCGGGCAGTGGGTTGAAGACCTTCGCGCCAACTTTGATGAGTTCGTCGTTACTCATCAAACGCACAACGCAGGCGATAACGTCACTGGAGAGACCATTCCGAATCTCGTGAATGTCCTGTTCGCTGCGATCCAGAAGAAAGGTCCTGAGATCGCCAAGCGTCATTTCACCAAGGCGAGTTCTCAGGCTGGCATCGAGATCCGCGTTGATGAATTCAAGCAGTTCATCCTTGAATGGGGGATGTTCATCGATTTGTTGAATCGTGGTGCGAGACAGGAGATTGCGAGCCAGCGTTCGAGTTGCATCATCAGCCGCGGCGACCCCCAGAATCTGATCGCCCTCTTTAAACTCATTCGCCGCACCCAGCATCTGGCGATAGACGTGCTCGTTCCATCTGCCCTGGGTTCGATGAATCCAGACAAAGAGGTCTTCGTTTTGCGGAGCATCTGAAACGGGGCACAGCATCGCGGACGCTGTGGAACGCGGAGTGCTCGCGACAGCAGAAATGCCGGCGATTCCGGCGGCCAGAAACCGTCTACGATGTAACATGGGCCGAATCCTTGCAAAGCTGCGTTCCAGAAATCCCTCTCCGAATGTAATCCTCGGAGCCCCAAACCGCCACCGACTTTCGTCCGGCCCGACCAGCCAATGAATTTGGCGTCCTTCGTTGTGAAAATCTGGAACAAGTGGCGTTGTCTGCATTTGACGAAGATGGCCTGTACTCCTATCCTGACAGCGTCATGCGTGCATTATTGCACGATGCCCCGCCGGAAGTTTGCCTGCCTTGAATCCCACCCTCACCCGTTTCGCCTTTCTCAAGGGTTTTGTCCCGGAAGCGTTGGCGTTTGAGCGGCAATCCTGTTCGGTCTGAAATGCCTGCTGGTTTTGATTCCCTTGGTGTGTTTCTGCGTTGACGGAGCGACGCGAACGATCGGATCCCTGCGATTCCGATCTCGGAGTTGTTTCATGCGTGGCTCGGTATCCGTTTTACTGATGGTTGTTCTGGCGTCCGCCGTGAACGCTGAATCTCCCGAGGTTGCTCTGGCGGAGGGAGATCCCGCACCGGCGTTTGAAGCGATCTCAGTGTCCGGGGAAGTTTGGAAATCAGAAGAGCACGTTGGAAAAAAGTTTGTTGTGGTCTACTTTTACCCCGCAGACTTTACCAACGGATGTACTCGACAGGCCTGTGGGTTCAGAGACCACAGGCAAGAACTGGAAGAGGCTGACGTAGAGGTCGTTGGGATCAGTGGTGATTCCATTCGGACTCATGAATTGTTTGCACGAGTCAACTCGCTAAAATTTGACCTGTTGGCTGATGAAGATGGGAAAGTGGCTCAGGCGTTTGGAGTGCCGGTTCGCGAAGGCGACACGATCACCAGAATGGTGGAAGGTGTTGAGCAAACGTTGAAACGCGGTGTGACAGCCAGTCGCTGGACCTTTATCATCGGGAAAGATGGGCGGATTATTCGGAAGAATACAATGGTCGACGCAGAGCAGGATTACAGAAAAGTTCTGGAAACCGTTCGACGTTTGACTGCTGATGCCGAATAATGCGTGCGTCGAAGGCTGGAAAAAGAATCGTAGTTGGGCAGGCCAACTGAACGACTGGCTTTGTGATGGGTTTCTCTCAGTGTGTTGAGGGGCTCTGGTTTTCGAATTGTTTCATTCAGGGAGTTTCGAAGCATGAGGAAGTTTGTTGCATTTTGCATGATGGCTCTGGCCGCAGTTAACGTTGTCAGCGCTGCTGACATTAAGTCCGGTCTGCAGATTGATGAGTTCCCTGCAGCTTTCAATGTCACCGACATTACCGGCCCATCGGCTGGAGAGAAGCTTTGCTACCGTTGCCAGTACGGTGCTCGTCCGGTAATCAGCATTTTCGTCCGCAAGATGGACGAGAATACTCTGAAGCTGGTCAAAGAACTTGATGCTGTTGTTGGCAAGAATGCTGAAGACAAGAAGATGGCAGCATTCGTGACTGTTCTGACCGACGATCCTGATGCTCAGGAAGCCTCTCTGAAGAAGGCTGCTGAAGAGCAGAAGATTGAACACACTCCGCTGACTGTTTTCGAAAACGCAGTTGGTCCTGCCAAGTACAAGATCAGCGAAAAGGCTTCTGTCACCGTCATGATGTGGGTCGATTCCAACGTAAAGGTGAACTACGCATTCGAAGATGGCAAGCTTGACGCTGAAGCCATCGGCAAGGTTGTAAAAGACACAGAGAAGATCCTGAACTAGTTTCGGATGTCGTTTGGCTGAACCTGATTGGCTGCTGAACGGCTTCGATCTGAAATAGAACAGATCTGAAAAGTTAAAAAGACTGAGCGGCCCATCGGGGTTGCTCAGTCTTTTTTTTGCTTTCAATGTTGCCCCTGGAAATAAACTTCCTCGTACGGTTGAACAACGACAAATCCGTCGCCCTGAAACTGCATCTGAATTGATTCGCCGCTGCCCCGGCCAAAGAACGTCTTCAGCGAGATATCCTTTTTGAACTCCGGCGTCAGGTTGCCTGACCAGGCGATTGTGGCATTTGGATCGGTCGTGACAGGGTGGCCAGGTCGCACTCGCAGAGTCATCGGCTGAAAATGGGACGTGATTGCGATCATCCCGGTTCCCCATAGTTTTACGTTGAAGAGTCCTCCAGCCAGCATGCCTGTGATGGACTTCATCATTTTGATGTCCCATTCAACAGATGTTTCCAGTGCCAACAGATCGTTGCCGTTCACAAAGATTGCTTCGCGATTGAGGCTTAGAATACTGATCCGCTTGCCGGAATCCGCCAGATAAAGTCGTCCCTGTCCTTCAGCTTTTGTCAGCTTTGTACCTTCTCCACTGACGGCCTTTTTAAGTAGCTTCCCAAGTCCTTTCTCCAGTAGTCCTTCTCGCGTGAACTTGATGTTCCCGACATAGGCCACCATCGACCCCATTTTTGTCCATACCGGCCCGTTCAGATTGACCTCCAGCATGTACGGGCTTTCCAGCTCAAAGAAGCCGTGACCGTGGTCCTGCTGGGATGTCTCCTCGACAAACTCGGCCAATGAATAACGCTGATCATTGTCTGGTGGCGGAGAGTTCTTTCGCGGAGAAGAAAAGGCGGGTGATGATCCGAAGACTGATTTCTGCGGAGGCGACGCTTCGTACTCAACATCATCTTCAAAGTCGTCGTCAGCCGGAGTTGCAGCGAGTGTCGGGACTTGAATCGCCGCTTTGCAGCTTGGGCAGGACACCGTCCGTCCCGCAAGATTGTCCGGAGCTTTCAGGCGTTTTCCACACTGACATCGGATCTCGATTGGCATAAATCAATTACTTTCGTGCAGTCGCAAACCAGTCAACCGTCAGAGCCTTTATGCGCTTTGGTGTTTTCGGAGTCAGCGAATTCAGAGGGAGAAGTAGAACGTCTGGATGATCTGCAGACGTTATTGCTTAGGACCAGTTCCGTCCAGGGAGTTGGCGGCGCCTTCGAAAAATCCCGTTTACATCGCGGACAGACTGCATAGTCGACGCACTTCCCTTCTTGAAAATCGCCCCGGAAATACGCCTTCATCATTCAGTGTTGTTGTCGAATATGCTGCTGGTGCCGGGTGAGAACCCGTAGAAACGGGTCAATACCCGTAGTTTGGCAATTCGTAACAACAGTACTGATCATGCAGCAACGCTGAATTCGGTTCGGCATTGGTTGCTGGTATTTACGCCTCCGATAGCTTTGATCAACCGATGGATGGTCGATCGTAGTCAAAGAACAAGTTGACTTAAGGGATTTCGTTGTTGTGCTCGCTGCAGATCAGGGAACTCCTGATTTGAGCCCTGATTGAGCTCGAGCGTCTCGGTGAGACCAGTGACTCACGGAGGAGGTTGAAAGTGCTGTTTCAACGTCATGTTTACCTGAGCCTCATCTTCTGCCTGCATTGCGCAGCGGCATCCGCGCAGTCGGAAATCGAATCGATTTCGGGGCATGCTCCTCTGGATCCCGAGCAAGAGGTGGCCAGCTTTGCTTCGTTTCGAAACGAGGCTGCTTCAGATGACACCACAGAACTTGAAGCTCGAGTTCAGCGGCTGGAAGCGGAACTCTCCCAATACCGAGCGCCGACATACTCTGACCCTATGAGAACTTTGGAGTCGCAGCTTCAAAAACAGGACGCAGGGACCGGAGCTCTGTTTGGTGATATCGAAGTCACTTTTCTGCAGCCGCACATTTCTGGTTCACAGGCCGCATTCGGATTAGGTGCTGTCGGGCGACTTATTGACGGCGACTATCAGACTGGAATGCGCTACGTCCTCGGATATCGCAATGATTCCGGAGTCGGCGTTCGCGGGCGTTTTTGGCAGTACGATCACAGCTTTGTATATCTTCCGCCATTCGAACCTGCGGTGTTTGGAATCCGGATGGATGTTGCGGATACGGAAATTACACTCGACCAGCGTTTGCGACACTGGGATATGCAGGTCTCGGCCGGCCTTCGCTACGGACGTCTTGAATACTCGAACGAAACGCCCACTTTATTCGGTGTGGGCACAGCTACGTTTGAAGGCGTTGGTCCCACATTTGCCCTGAATGGGCGTCGTGCCATCGGCAAGAGTGGGTTCGCATTTTTTGGTAATGTCCGTGGGGCGATATTGATAGGGGACATTCGCAATTCAGCACTGCTGCCCTTCATGCCTGCCGTGAGATTGGAAGATGAAATCATGACGGTCGCCGAGAATCAGCTTGGTGTCGCATGGACTCATGATCTGAACAAGTTCGTGCAACTGGATGTAAAGACCGCGTGGGAAACCCAATACTGGATGAACTCATCGTTGTCGGACGATGTTTACGGAATTGGATCCAACCTTGGTTTCACCGGACCGACACTGTCAGCGGAACTGCGCTACTAGAATTGTTCCGACGGATGTTGGCCGGGGAAGGCTCCGGTGATTTTATGGTTGTTTTGGTCAGCTGGACGGGGCCGTTTATCGCCGATACCGTTGAAAGAAAACGGGCACATTCCGTGCGAAGGTCTGAGACGAGCTGAGAGCCACCGAGTTTTCGGGGTTCACAGGCATTGGGAAGTCACCTGCGACTTGAATCTGCAAGCCCATAGGCGTTTCGGATCGCGACGGGCAGGAATTCCCATCCTACATCAGGGATCAGGCCGTCGAGTTATCGCAGGATGCGAATGTAATGGGCTTCTTCAATCATGCTGACTACGTCGAAATGACGGTTCACTTTCGCTGCAATCTGCGATGCCGTCACTGCATGATTCTGGACACCATGGATTGGTTACGTCCGGCCGATGAACGCGAGTTCTCCGACTTGCTGGAAGAGAATCTCCGAACTTCCCGATGGAAGGGCCTCATACTCACCGGCTCTGAAGTCACTCTTCGCTCAGACCTTCCCCTGATGGCTCAGCGAGCACGGGACGCCGGTTTCGAAAACGTGCGGATTCAGACCCACGGGATGCGACTGGCTGATCTTCGCTACTGTCAAACTTTAATCGACGCGGGCATCAATGAGTTCTTTATCAGCCTGACGGCTGACACTGCAGAACTTCACGATTCAATAACCGAAGTGCCCGGCTCCTTTGAGAAAACTCTGCAGGCGATTCGTAACCTGGCTCAATTTCCAGGCGTGCGCCAGATGACCAATACGGTCATCACGAAGCTCAGTTACCAGTCTCTGCCAAAAGTGGTAGAGCTGCTGAAGGAGGTTCCCAACCTCGTCGAAATGGACTTCTGGAATTACTGGCCGATGACAGAAGACGGAGATCCGAATCTTCTCGTTTCTCATTTCGAAGTGCAGCCGTTTCTTCGTTCTGCGATTCGTTTGGCTCGCGCAATAGGGCGACAGGTCGAGGTTAAGAATTTTCCTCACTGCCTGCTGGGATCTGACGCTGATGCGTTGGTCAATGATCAACCGGAACTGCGAATTGATCCTCGGTTCTGGAATGAGTTTAACCGGAATGGGTTTCATCAATGTGCGTTTCGCGAAGTCTGCGGTTCTCGACAATGTCTGGGGCTGAATGCGGCGTACGTTCGAGAATTCGGCTGGCATGAAGACCTGCTGAAGCCTCTTCCGAGGAGTGCCTGATCATGGCGGTCGATCATTCATTGCTGCTTACGGGCTGAGAAGAGCATCTTCGAGCTGAGTCGTACTGCGTTAAATAGAATGTTGGAGTTGGTTTCCGATGAGCAGCAAAGTCGCCGAGTCGACAAAACGAATTGTGATTGTTGGTGGCGGGACATCCGGATGGATGACGGCTGCCTTGATGTCACAGGTCATGCGATCATCCGAGCAATCCATAACCGTTATCGAGCCGCCCGGTCCGCGTGGAATCGGCGTTGGTGAAGCGTCCGTGATTTCCATGGTGCAGTTGCTGAAGAAGCTTGGTGCTGATGAAGTGGAGATGATGCAGCGGTGTGAAGCCACCTACAAGCTGGGAATTCGATTTTGCGACTGGTACGAAAAGGGTCACGATAACTGGCATCCATTTGGAGTCTGTGGAGCCAGAATTGATGGCCGAGACTTGTTTCCATTCTGGCTGGCGGATTCGAAACGATTCGGTACCCCGGAGCCCTATGAAGCTTATTCTCTGCAATGGGCCGCATCGAATGCGGGCAAAGCGCCTCACGCGTTTCATTGCCCATCACCGATCGCACAGACCCAGTCGTATGCTTTTCACTTCAATGCGGAAGCACTTGCCGGGTGGCTTCGGGAGATCGCTCTGCGAAACGGAGTCAACGAAATCTCCGGGGCTGTGCGGGACGCTGAGTTCGCTGAGAGCGGAGATGTCAGTGCCGTGAGACTGTTCGCCGGGGAAAGAGTTGAAGGTGACCTCTTCGTGGATTGTTCCGGCTTTCAGTCCGTGCTGATGAATAAGGCTCTGGGAGATCCATTCGAGAGTTGGAGCAG
>CANHVD010000036.1 GCA_947463775.1 Planctomycetaceae bacterium
CGCGAAGGGCTTCCCGAGTTCTATCCTGCGGATGCCGCGAACTGGGAAGCTAAAGCCGATGATTTCAGAAAGCCGGGCTATCGACTTCCGACAGTTGCCGAATGGAGGCTGGCGGCTCTGGCCGGTGTTGGTGGCGAACGATTCTACGGCACTGATTTGTCGCTTCACGCAAGGTACAGTTGGTGTGATAAGAACAATTCTGAGTACCTGCGTTCGATCGGAGCTCCAGTCCTGCGTCCCGACGGGACGGAGATTGTCGTCTCAAAACCGATTGGACTACTCCGCCCAAACGATTTCGGTCTGTTTGATGTTCAGGGAAACGTCGCTGAATGGTGCAACGACAGCAACCCCGGCAATCGTGGTGAAAGTGGCCAACCCCTTGAACGAGCGATGATGGGCGGCGCGGCAGGTGGGAGCAGCTACTACGAAAACGCGGTGGAAGTCTCCTACATTTTGATGATCATTCAGTACAACTCACACGGTTTCCGAGTGGCTCGAACAATCCCTGAGCCTTAGGAGATGGCGCGAAGTATTGTTCGTGAACGGTGTGACCGCGTTCGCTCCGGCGAACATGTCACATCCCGCAAATTGCAGGGCTTTCTGTCGGGTGTGACAAGTGAGCCTTCGCGAACACAGGCTCACCGTTTGAGCCTCCAATTGATTCCAACCGGAAGCTCTTTCGAGGCTGTTTCCTGGCAAGAACGATCAGCGCGGAAACTCAATCCCCACTGTCGCAACGTGTCAGCTATGCTCGCAGGATATCCCGCACGACAGTTCCATGAACGTCCGTCAGCCGGAAGTCACGGCCCTGGAAGCGATACGTGAGCTGCTCATGGTTCACACCAAGCAGATGCAGGATTGTGGCGTTGAGATCATGAATGTGAACCGGCTTATCGACAACGTTGTAGCTGAAATCGTCGGTCTCGCCGTAAACCTGTCCGCCTTTGATGCCACCACCCGCCATCCACATCGTGAAGTTGCGAGGGTGATGGTCACGGCCGTAGTTTTCCTTCGTCAACGTCCCCTGGCTATATACTGTGCGGCCAAATTCTCCGCCCCAGATCACCAGAGTATCGTCCAGCATTCCTCGCTGTTTCAAATCCTTCACCAGCGCCGCGCTGGGGCGATCGCAGGCGGGAGCCATTCCGCGGATCGCGTTTGGCAGTCCGCCGTGATGATCCCAGCCACGCAGGAAGACCTGAGTAAACGGGACTCCTCGTTCCGCCATTCTTCGCGCCAGCAGGCAGTTGTAGGCGAATGTTCCAGGCTCTTTGACTTCCGGCCCGTACATGTCGAGCACGCTTTGAGGCTCGTCGGAAATATCGGTCAGGTCCGGGACCGATGTCTGCATGCGGAATGCCATCTCGTACTGAGAAATACGTGACGCAATTTCCGGGTCGCCAACGGTATTCAGTCGGTCCGTGTTGAGTTCAGCCAGTCCATCCAGCATTCGGCGACGAGTCGCTGGGTCGACACCGCTTGGGTTCGACAAATACAGCACAGGATCGCCTGATGACCTCAGAGCGACACCGGCGTGACGAGTCGACATAAAGCCACTGCCCCACAGCCGTGAGAACAACGCCTGCGTCTGAGCACCGCCTGGAATTCGTGAGTGCAGCACAACGAACGCCGGCAGATCTTTGTTGGGGCTGCCCAGTCCGTAAGAAACCCACGATCCCATGCTCGGTCGACCAGGCAACTGACTGCCGGTCTGAATATAGGTGATTGCCGGGTCATGATTGATCGCTTCGGTATTCATCGTTTTCACGATGCAGATATCGTTTACGATCGATGCGATATTTGGCAGCAGTTCGCTCACCCAGGCCCGATGCTCACCATGCTGCGCGAATTTGAAAATCGATGGAGCACAAGGGAGGCGAGTCTGCCCAGACGTCATTGTTGTGATTCGCTGACCATTGCGAACACTCTCCGGCAGATCCTTGTCAAAGAAGTCCGCCAGTTTCGGCTTGTAATCGTACAAGTCCAACTGTGACGGCGCATCGGCCATGAATAGCCAGATCACTCGCTTGGCAGACGGTGAATGATGCAGACTTGGCAGCTCACCGAATGATGTTCTGACTGGCGTGTTGGCCGAAAGCAGATTGGGATTCAGGACCGACGCAAGTGCAGCAGTCCCGATACCAGCCGCTGACTGGCCGAAAAAATAACGGCGAGTCTGCTGTAATGCGTGTTGTGCAAACGGATGCATATGAAAATCCTCTCAGTCGACTGACGACGTTATTCCTTGGTGATTGCTTCGTCCAGATTCAGCAGCAGATTCGCCATCATGGTCATTGCGGCGTGAGTGGCGGGATCGATTCCCTCCGGACGCGGTGATGCCCCGATGACCAGCAGCTTTTCGGCTTCCGCCGGATTCGCCTGATAATGGGCCAACTGCCCCGCATAGACTTTATTCAACACGGTCAATTCCTGTTCGGTCGGCACACGAGCCGTACAAACTCGGAAGCCGAACAACATTTGAGCCGCCGGATTGTCTCCACCCTCTTTGATCATGCGAGCCGCCAGGTTCCGTGACGCTTCGACGTACTGTTCATCGTTCATCAGTACCAAAGCCTGCAGCGGAGTATTCGTTCGTGCCCGACGAGCCACACAGGTCTCACGCGACGGAGCATCGAAGGCCATCAAGGACGGCGGCGGTGCAGTTCGCTTCCAGAAGGTGTACAGACTGCGGCGATACAGTGCTTCGCCGGCATCACGTTTGTAATACTGAGTCGTACTGCCCACGAACGCCACAGCTTCCCAGATTCCATCCGGCTGATAAGGCTTGACGCTCTTTCCACCAAACTGTTCCGACAGCAGACCGCTCATCGACAACGCACTGTCACGAACCACTTCCGCATCCAGTCGGAAACGAGGACCACGTGCCAGCAGGTCATTATTCGGGTCGATCTGAAGCAGATCCGGGGACACTCGCGAAGACTGGCGATACGTTGACGACATCACAATCAGCTTCTGTAAAGCCTTGACGTCCCAGCCGCTCTCGACAAACTCGACAGCCAGCCAATCCAGCAGTTCCGGATTTGTTGGCCACTGTCCCTGCAGACCAAAGTCTTCTGCTGTCTTCACAAGTCCCACGCCAAAATACTGCTGCCAGTAACGATTCACCGTCACGCGTGCGGTCAGCGGATGAGATGGATCCGTCAGCCATTTCGCAAGCCCCAGACGATTTCGAGGAGCATCGGCAGGCAGCGGTGGGAAGACAGCTGGTACGTTCGCTTCGACCTTCTCTCCGGGCATGTTGTATTCGCCGCGTTTCAGTATGAACGTCTCACGCGGTGTCGGCAGGTCCGCCATGATCATTGTGATCGCGATCGCCGCGTCGGTCTCATTTCTTTGCCTGGTCATTTCATCGATCTGCTTCTGCAGCGGCTCGAACGTCAGTCGAGTTTTAGGATGAATGAACTGAACAAAGTGATCGCGAATCAGCTTCGATTGCTCCGGAGTTCGTTTGTCGGCCTCGACCTTGATCGCATCACGAACCGGCTGAGGCACTGCGGACTTTTCGACAGACTTATCTGCCGCTTCCCAGGCAACTTGAGATTCAAACGACTGATTGCCCTGAAGAGTTTTGGTCACGCTGCCGGCATGATCCCAGTAAACGGTACCGCCGAACTGAGTAAACGCCCAGCCGTTCAGCTCTGTGCCAGCCGGAAGCCCAACATGAGCCGCGCTGACCTCCAGACGAACCCATTCGCCCGCTTTGGGCAGTGGACCCATTGAGCGATGTTCAGGAGTATCTCCCGCACCAAACGCGATTGTGTCTTCACCCCAGAACGCACGATGGTTCCAGTTGCCGTCATTGAACTGCAGCATCACCGTCTTCGGTGGGTTTGCTGGATCAATCCAGCAGTAGGCGAACAATTTATCACCTTCGCCAATCTTCAACGTCGGCGCGGCACCCGTGAAGAAGTGCTGACTCATGGCATCAGCCTGACGCCGAGTTGACCTGGTGCCGGCATGCACAGGATGATCAGGAGCCGTTACAAATTCCCAGGGGCTATCGCCTTCCAGCTTAGCTCCTGCCGGAGCATCGTCTTCGCCCCAGATGTAATCTGCAGGCTCAGGCGCGGCGACCACTGTACCGGCTCCCGGATCAACATATTCAACGCTCGCAAGAGCCTTGTTGAGTTCTTCCCGAGTTGCGGTGAGTTTCTGATCAAGTTCACTGAGCATTGCCGTTTGTTCAGCCGTTGGCACCTTGATCGTCGGCGGAGGTGCCAACGCATTTCCATCCATCGCCGCGTCGGCTGACGCATTGTAGAAGGCAAAGAGTTGGAAAAACTCCTTCTGCGAAACGGGGTCAAACTTGTGGTCATGGCATACCGCACAACCAAGCGTCATCCCCATGAAAATGGTCGACATGGTTTCAGTTCGGTCGACCGCATAACGGACGAGAACTTCTTCGTTAATCGATCCACCTTCACTCGTCGTGACATTACAACGATTGAAACCGGTGGCAATTTGCTGATCAATCGTCGGATTTGGAAGCAGGTCGCCAGCAAGTTGTTCGATCGTAAACTGATCGAACGGTTTATTGGCATTGAAGGCACCGATCACCCATTCGCGATACTTCCACAAGGCACGTTCATTGTCGAGATGCAGTCCATGCGAATCTCCGTAGCGGACCAGGTCCAGCCAATAGCGAGTCATCTGTTCGCCGTAACGACCGGAGGCCAACAGTCGATCAACAAGCTTCTCGTATGCATTTGGATCGGAGTCGTTGACGAATGCATCAACTTCCTCAGGCGTTGCCGGCAATCCTGTCAGATCAAGAGTGACTCGCCGAATCAAATTGTAGCGATCCGCTTCAGGCGATGGCTTCAGACCGGATTTATCGAGCTTCGCCATTACAAAGCGGTCGATTGGATTTGCAGCCCAGTTCTCCTGACTAATTGCTGGCAGAGCAAGGCGTTCCGGGCGAATAAACGACCAGTGGCCTTTGTATTCGCCACCCTGCTGAATCCAGCGAGTCAATAGCTCAACCTGAGCAGCCGTCAACTTGCGTTCTGTCTCCGGCGGAGGCATCATCAGATCCGGGTCGGATGTCGTGATACGAGCAATCAGGTGACTGTCTTCAGGCTTTCCCGCCACGATCGCCGTGAAGCCGGATTCCAGCTTGGCCGTGGCTCCGGCATGACCGTCCAATCGTAAGCCCGCTTTGCGTTCGGCAGCATCCGGTCCATGGCATTTGTAGCACATGTCCGAAAGAATTGGCCGGATTTCCCGATTGAAGTCGACCTGATCATCGGCTGAAACAAAACTATTCAAGCCGGCAGACAAGCTTGTCAGCAGCAGTATTGACCGACAAATTTGGAGAGAACCAAGAGACATAGGAGTCCTCAGCGACTTTTCGTGAGTCATTAGGTGGGCGGAACGTGAGGGGAGGCGATTACCGCACAATTCTCCATGTTTGTCAATGAATCAGGGCATTTCCACACTAAACAAACGCTCTCCCTGGTCCGGTTCGAGCGATCACAGCGGCTCCGCTATCGCCGGTTTTGCGATCAGCCGCCCGGAATCCCTTACGATACTGACATTCTAGACCGCGGAGAGCCATTGTCCCGCAATTCTGTCGCCGTAAGAGCGTCGCTGCCGAATGGCACATTCTTCATTTCGGGATGTCTACGCGCATGTGGCAAAGACGTGATCGGTCCCCGGTTGCGTAGAGTTCCTCAAGCAAATGAGTCACCTCGGGGTCATAATCAACGGACGTCATCTTGCGTCCATTATGAATGCGAATCGGTTTTTCCAGATTCAGATTCTTCAGATCCGGCGAAAGGAAAATTGACACATCCGAGGGAGCTGACCTGATCCGAATCAGATTCGAATCATCGCTTAGCAGATTCAGCTCCGCCGGGCGGTACGTCCCATTCGGCGCGGGGGTTTCATTATCGAGTTGTGCGAATTGCGGCGGCAGGCCCTTGAGCTTGACCCATGACCAGTGCAGATCAGTGCTTCTTAACACGTTCGCATAGATCTTCTCCGGCGCACGATTGCGACGATAGCGAGACATCCAGTCGAAGATGCTGAGGAACTCTTCGTGATAAATCTCCAGCCCGCGCGAAGGATACTTGACGAAGGTTGTGTCAAACACGACTTTCATTTCGGTGTCGCGGCGAAACAGTTTGGCGGTCAGCGGCCCCATACGGTCGAACCATCCGGCCTGAGCATCTCCGATCACAACATACCACGGCATTTGTATCGCATTGACAGCGGTCCATTGCAGATGTCGAGAACCCGTTCCGCAGATCGAGATCAGGCCGGCGAAAAGGTCTGGGTGCGAAGCCGCGAGATCCATCGCGACGTCGCCGCCGAAACTGTGCCCGGCGATGAAGACCCGATCGTCATCGATACGAAGATGTTGCTTGAGTCGCGATATCAGCCCCAGAAACTGGCGATGAAATTCGGCTGAAGTCGCATAGGCGGTCGGCGGAGCATTGGAATCATCGCCCGTCTTCTTTGACCAATCCGGTGCGACGAGGATATAGCCATTATTGTCTGCTAATCCCTGCCAATAGCTTAGATTGCGTGCGGCATCGTCGAAGGGGCCATGCAACGCAATTAGCAGAGGATACTGTCGGCTTTCGTGATACTCAGGCGGCACTCGCCCGACGGCTCCAAGAGAAGACTCGGTGGACTCCAGGGCAAAACTTCCGCCTGCGGCGGGATCTGGGAACTCGATCTGTAGTTCCGCAAAGGCTGGCAGGAGTTTCACCATTGCAGCGACGCGTTCAACGCCCAATCCTTCCAGCCCGGAGATTCTCTCAGCCAGAGCCTGGCGAACAGCCGCTTCATCCGGCGATGTGTTCATGTAATCAAGGATCAGTTCGCGAGCCTCGAACAGTGACACGACGTCGTTCAAGTTGCGAACGGTGTTTTCCGCCCCAAGCAGCCAGCCGGATAATGCCATGCCAAGAACTTCATCTGCTGGGATATCTCCGGGAGTGCTTGCCACAATCTCGTACGCAGCGAAGCGGTCGATCGTGTCAGGATTGATTTCCCCCAGCACCGTGCGGCTGATCAGCGTTACGGATTCACGAAGCTGATCATCTTCAATTCCGGCCACGAGTTCTGGCAGTGCAGCGCGAATAGCTTCGATCCGCTGATCGATGGCTTCATAATCTTTCTCAAGTCTTTCAACGCGAACGACGGTCTCGGGAGTCAGATTGTTCCGAGTCAAAACTCGAGCTCCATTCGCCGCCAGCTTGTGTTGGCCCAGATCCCGCCGTTGTTCCAGTTCCTTGGTAATCTGGCGAGCGATCTCCTCGCGGATCTGCTTCTGCTCTTCAGAATTTTCCAGTTCGGGGAAGTTGATCAGGAGCGATGAAAAGATCGCCCCGGCTTCCGGCAATCGATTGGACTTGATCAGCATCTTGACGAGATCCAGACCCACATTGCGATCCCGGGAATTCTCAACGTGACTGAGAATGTCAGGCAGGTGCTGTCGCGGAATTGAGTCAAAAGTGATGCTGTAGCTCCAGTCGTGCGTCAGGCAGGAGACTTCCGCGTACAGTTCATTGACTGCGACGATGCCAACGACGATCTCATCCTTTCGGCCGTTGGGGCGGTGTAATGTTCCTCGGGATACTCCGATGGAATCGAATGGTCCCAGCGTCGGAATTCCTTCCGGCATGACCTTCCGTGAGATTCGCTTCTGAGGAATCACGAAGACCGAATTCGGCCAGACCAGGTTATTAGCCACGGGAGGTTCTGCGCGGCGACCGGAAACATAGATCTCGCGAGCCTTCTGGTCGATCAGCCGCATTTCCAATTGTTGATCGGGGCGATCCAGGGGGCCTCCACCGCGGCGAATTGGCGCCAGCGTCGTTGCCTTGGAATACATCCCGCTGAAGATCATGCCATTCTCAACTCGTATCGAACCCGGTGCTGGGCGATCGGGCGGAGGCAAAGGGATCTCTTTGATGACCGCTTTGGGTTCATCGAAGGCATGCACGATCGCCATGCCGGTGAAAGAGACCAGGGCTGCAAGCAGCCACGACCAAAGACGGAGATTGTGTCGTTCAGAACTTCGCATGAACATTCCGGACTTCAACGAAGGACGGGTGAGGCCGCACTGGCAGCTGGATTGCTCTGTCAGCATGAAATCAACATCCCAGGCAGTGATTTATTCCCCGACTCAATATCAAAACTCACGAACAGACGAATGACCCTTTCGCAGGCCGCTGAATTAGTCGCCTGTTCAACTTTTTCGTTTCACAGCGAGCTGCAGGCGGAGGCGAAATCGGCCAACGACGCCTGCTTCTTGCTGTTAAGCAGTCAAATCAATAAGCCAATGTCTGGCTACGACCGACTTCCCATCAACGCAAACAGGCCGACTCGAAATTCGAGCGGCCTGTTGTGATTCGATGCATTCCTGAATCGTGCGACGGTGAGTCGCTTATTGCATGAAGAAGTCCGTTGGGCCACGAAGTGTATAGTACGGATACTGGTACATTGCCGGAGCTGAATTCTCTGGCGGTCGCGACAGATTTGACGGAACCTGATAGGTGTGGAAGTTGCGATGCACAGGATGGAATGGCAAATTGCATCCCGCCTGGCACCCTCGCTGTGAAGGAGGACATGAGTCGCAGTTTGGAGCATGAATCATCTGCCCATTTGGACCAGTCGACGACTGGCACATCGGGCAGCCGTCAGCCATTACGGCTCCGTTGCTCCTGACTTCATGAGGACTCTGGCCACGCATGACCGGAGTCGTAGAAGAGCATCCGGTGACAAATAATCCAATCGCCCCCGAAAGCAGTACCGCCAATTTGCTATGCATCGAATTCACTCCCTGGTTTTCCCCAAAACCACTCCTCTCCGTTCCATGCAGAGGAGTTAAAGGGAACTCAGTTCGGGAAACACGCGGAGCCATCTGGGCTCGGGTCTCCTGAATGAGAATCATCCCTGCTAACCGTTATCGGCAGTTCAACCGGAGAATCGTGTAAAATCCCTACAAATCCTCCAGCGTTGAGACAGGAAGACTGTGTGGTCTTGCGAAATCGGGAGGTCCGGAATACAGTCCAAGCTAGGAATTCAGGTCCGAGGGAACTCGGAGGCATCGCTGTAAACGTCAGCGAATTCAGTGTTTGTGACGAGAGAGGGAGCATTCAAGTGCATATTGCCGCATCAACGCGAAGTCTCTGGGATTTGGCGTTCCCGGCAGCCTGCCTGCAGATTCAGGAACTGGGATTCGACAAAGTCGAGATCTGGCTGAATGAAGATTACGATCAATTGAAGCCATCCAAGGTCGCAGTTGATCCGGAATCGGCTGCGGGGTTGCTCAAAGAAGCCAGCCGCCTCAGTCCTGCGGCGATCTTCCTTGAAAGCGAAGTGGATATGCCGACTTTTTCCGGCATCATTCGCTTTGCAAAGCTCCTGAGAGTCGCTCAGCTGACTATCCTGGCGTCTCCAAAAGGGACTCCATTTAATACAGAAATTGACCGCCTGCGTGAACGCAATGCCTTGTGTCATCAGGCTGGAATTCGTTTGTCGGTCGTGACAAAGGCTGGCACTCTGACTGAGGATCCTCATACGGCTGTCGAACTGTGCCAGTCCGTCAAGGGGATGGGGATCACTCTTGATCCAAGCTATTACATTTGTCGGCCCGGAGGTTATCTGGAGCACGACATGGTTTATCCCCATGTTCTTCATCTCCATTTGCGCGATACATCTCCGACCGAGATTCAGGTTCTGGGCGGGCTTGGCGATGTCGACTACAATCGCATTGTGGCGATGTTGCGACAGCATGGATACCAACGCAGCTTGAGCGTTGATCTGCTGCCCAAGACCATGGAAGGCGAAGACCGCCTCCGCGAAATGCGCAAGCTTCGCCTGCTGCTGACCAGCTTGATGTAGTCACTGGTGACAAATGGTCGGTTGGGGTGGCATGGGCGAATGAAGCTTGTGCGACTCATGTCGATTGTTGCTACCGAGCCGAAAACTGGCTTGGCCATTGCATTGACGACCGCACTTCGACAGCTTCTTCGGGAGCCTGGGTCGCCGCGCATTCAGGGCGCTGACTTTTCTTCCGGACCGGAAGCTCCTATTCTTCTGTCCCGCCTATATTTCGGTTGCCGTGCCCCTGCGTTTTTTTGCGTGGCTCTAAGTTGGATTGTGTTGCTGTTGGAAATTTTATTCTGTGAGACACGGGCCATTGTGCTCGGGGCAACAGAACTTCCGGCATCCAGTCCAAAGAATCCACTGAGGAACTATAGATGAAGAAATTCGCCCTTGCAGTTTCACTTGCGGCTGTGTTTTTTCCAGCTTCCGGGCTGACGGTTCTCGGTGAAGATGAGTGGCCTCAGTTTCGTGGGCCGGGCGGACAGGGACATACAGAGATGACCGGGCTGCCGCTCACATGGAGCGAGTCTGAAAACGTCAAATGGAAGACTGACATTGCTGGCGAAGGGCATTCATCTCCAGTGATTTCCGGTGATCAGATTTGGCTGACCACTGCGATCACCGCGGAACTTTCGCCGGAAGAACAGCAGAAACGGCTGTCGACGCTGAAGAATTCGAATGGGCTGAAGATCGTTGGTGAACTCACTCTGCAAGCCGTTCAGATTGATCGTGAATCGGGTGAGATTAAGCGTCAGGTGGTGTTATTCACGATTCCCAATCCGGAACCGAAGCATGCTTTGAACAGCTACGCTTCGCCAACCCCCGTGATTGCCGGCGATCGTGTCTTCTTTCATTTTGGTACCTATGGAACGGCTTGCATCGCTCGTAAGTCGGGCGAAATACTCTGGAAGAACGACACCCTGAAGCTGGAACATCAGAATGGTCCAGGAAGTTCTCCCGCCGTCTGGCAGGATCGAGTCATCATTCATCTGGACGGCACGGACACTCAGTCCATCGTCGCATTGGATGCGGCAACGGGGAAAGTTGTCTGGCAGACGAAACGGTCGGGTGAGATGGACAAGACTCCGGAGCTGCAGAAAGCTTACGGAACTCCATTGATTCTGGAGATCAATGATCGACCGCTGGTGATTTCCTCCGCGGCCAACTGGGTTTATGGCTACGATGCTCGTGATGGAAAAGAAATCTGGAAAGCGTCATATGGCAAGCTTGGCTTTTCAACGGTTCCGCGTCCGGTGATTTCAGAGGATACAGTTTACATCGCGACCAGCTATATGCAGTCTCGACTTGTCGCGGTCAAATTCACCGGCGAGGGAGATGTTACAGGCAGCCACATTCGCTGGACATCAGACCGACAGATTCCGCAGAAGCCTTCGCTGATTGCTCTGGGAGGACGTCTCTATTTTGTCAGCGACCAGGGAATCGTTCGCAGTCTCAAAGCCGACAGTGGCGAAGAAGTCTGGTTCGCACGGCTGGATGGTGATTATTCCGCGTCTCCGCTGGAAGCTGAAGGCCGTCTGTACTTCTTCAATCAGGATGGTGTTTGCACCGTTCTGGAAGCCGGAGACACTTACAAAGAGCTCGCGAAGAATAAGCTGGATGGCGGCTTTATGGCGTCCCCTGCTGTCGCGGGCAAAGCCCTGTTCCTGCGAACAGCGACCAGTCTGTACCGTATCGAAGAATAATCTCGACCTTCTCCTTCCCCACTTTATTTCTCCGGACCGAAAACAATGAAACGCTGGATATCTTTATTGGCGATTGCCGCCATGGCGCATACGGCTCAGGCCGACGATGATCCGAACTGGGTTCGCGTTAAGCTGGACGAACGATTCCGTTCGGAAGGTGTCGCCGCCGCTGACATCAATGCTGACGGTTCAATCGATGTCGTTGCCGGAGATGTCTGGTATCAGGCTCCAAAGGCGGGAACTCCGGAACACGCTGACGGCACAGCGTGGAAGATTCATGAAATTCGCATGCCTGGTGAATTCGTTGCGGGCGTTGGCTACAGCAACAGCTTCGTCAACCTCGCTCACGATATGGATGCTGATGGCCTGCAGGACATCGTGATTATCGGTTTCCCGGGTGATCCGTACCATTGGTACAAGAATCCGGGCCCCGGTGAAGAAAGTCATTGGAAGGCCTTCGAAATCTGGACCAGTGCGTGCAATGAATCGCCAGAGTTCGAAGATCTCAACGGCGATGGTGTGCGAGAAATCGTGCTGGGGTCGCAGCCAGAGGCCCAGATGGGCTTTAACGTGATTCCAAAGCCGGACAAAGTGACTGGTTCATTTGGCTTTCACGCGGTCAGCGAAAAGGGCAATCCCAACGAGAATGGCACCTTCAAGTATTATCACGGCCTTGGCGTCGGCGACATGAATTCAGACGGCCATCGAGACATCCTGATTGCTCATGGCTGGTGGCAGAATTCAGGAGATCTGACCAGTACGAAGACCTGGGCGTTTCATCCAGTGCGAGTCAAAACCGACAACGGTGAAACACCTCTGCCAAGCTGTGCCAATATTTATGCGGATGATCTCGACAGCGATGGCGATAAGGATCTGTTCTTCTCGTCTGCTCATGCGTTCGGTGTGTGGTGGGCCGAGAATACGGGCGACGGCGCATGGACTCTGCATGAAATCGATAAGTCGTATTCTCAGACGCATGCGATGGAAACTGTTGATGTGAATGGTGACGGACAACTGGACTACGTCACAGGCAGCCGCTTCTTCGCTCACAATGGCGGCGATCCCGGCGAACATGATCCCGTGCGGATGTACTGGTACGAAGTCGTTCGAGAAAAAGGTAAGGCTCCGAAGATTACTCCGCATCAGATCACCGTAGGTCTGGGGACCGGCGTTGGTACTCAGTTTGAGATTCACGATATGAATGGCGACAAGAAGCCGGATATTGTGTTGTCGAACAAGAAGGGCGTGAACGTCCTGCTGCAGAAGTAATCTGCACTGCCAAAGTGAATGGCTTCCCGCCCTGAATGAAATCTCGACCGCCCGGTGCTCAGGAGCTGGTTCGAAATAATATCGGTGAATGGTGAGCCTGCATTCGCTGGGGCGAACTTGTCACACCCTACAAATTGCAACGTTTCTCTGTAGGGTGTGACAAGTGAGCCTTAGCGAACGCAGGCTCACCTGTTGAGTCTCCACTTGATTCAAACCGGAAGTTATTTTGAGACCGTTCCTGACTGCCGGACGGTCTTTCTTTTGGCGTCTCGCTTCAACTCAACTTGCGGACTTGCGATCCTCCTGAATGGTTCGCCCCATCCTGTGTTTTTGGGAGGACATTTGCTGGGCAATTAGCAAACAGACTCCTTGTGACTATACTTCTTAAAGCTGCTTCGCGGACGCTTGCTGGGGCTTGATAACAGTCTGCCCTGCGCAATTGCGTTTACGCATCGCGACTGGAGTTAAAGAATCTACGACTTTATCACGCCACTCAAAGGATCGATGGCATGCTGCTGAATCAGATCTTCAAACCCTCAACTCTCGTCCGCAGCATAGCGGTACTTGTTCTTGCGGGCTTTTTTGAGGGGGCGTCTGCGGGAGAAGGGAAGCCTGAACGAGAAGAAATCGTCTCCCGCGTGCGAGCAGATATCGAATACTTCGCTTCTGACGAATTAGAAGGCCGTGGCATCGAGACCAAGGGGATCGAACTGGCAGCAGAACGGATTCTCGCCGAATACGAAAAATTCGGCCTGAAGCCTGGCATGCCTGAAGGAAAATACCGCCAGTCATTTCCTGTGACCATTGGGGATGTCGCCGTTGCAGATTCCACCAAGGTTGAGCTGACTCAACCGGACGGCACGACAGTATCACTGAAGCTCGCCGATCAATATCAGCCGATTCGTCGCGGTGCAAACGGAGAAGCAAAGGGCGGCATGGCGTTTATCGGCTACGGCATCTCATCCGACGAAGAGAGCTACGATGACTATGCCGGGATCGACGTAACGGGAAAGGTCGTTGTGCTGATCCGGCGTGAACCACAAAGTCGTGATGGAGGAGCGTTCGGCGGTAAGTCCACGAGCCCAAACGCCTATATTGATCGAAAGCTGGAGCTGATTCGAAAGTCCAAAGCAGCTGCAGTGCTGTTCGTTAACAATATTGAAAGTCCTGCAGATCCAGGTGCCGACGAACTGGCTGATCCCTCAAGCTTTGGAAACGAAGGCGAGGCGGTTCCGTTTGTGCATGTGAAAAGATCAGTTGTCGATTCCATTCTGAAAACGACACCATTGAAAGTTGGAGATGAATTGCTCGGAAGTCTCGCTGCGGTTTCTGAGTACATTGATCTGAACCTCAAACCTGTCTCGCAAGAACTGCCCGGCTGGAACGCCGCTGTCTCCACAGTCTTTAAAGCCAATACTATCTCGACCGACAATCTGATTGGCGTTGTCGAAGGGGAAGGTCCGCTGGCTGATGAAACGATCGTGATCGGCGGTCATTACGATCATCTCGGCTTTGGTGGATACGGTTCGAGAACTCAGAACCGCACCGGTGAAGTTCATAACGGGGCCGATGACAATGCGTCAGGAACGGCAGCCGTGGTTGAGCTGGCTCGACGAATCGCGTCCGGTCCGAAACCAAAACGCCGCATGGTCTTTATCTGCTTCTCTGGCGAAGAACGAGGACTCATCGGAAGCAACTACTACGTCAAAAACCCCGCGTTCCCCATCGAAAATACTGTCGCGATGCTGAACTTCGACATGATCGGCAACCTGCGAAACAATCGAGTGGAAGTGAACGGAGTGGGGACAGCCACGGAATTTGAAGCGATCGTTCAGAAAGCCGATGAAGTGACTCCGGTTGACATTACGATTGTTCCGGGAGCATTCGCTGGCAGCGATCACCTGCCGTTTTATCAGAAGAATATTCCTGTGATGTTTTGCTTCACGGGAATGACGGACATCTATCACACACCGGACGACGACTCCAGCACGCTGAATATCGAAGGTGCGGTCACGGTAATTGATTACTCCGAACAACTGCTGCGGGGAATCGACGCGCTAGAAACACGTCCGACGTTTGCAGAAGGTGGGCGAGCCGGTCGCCGCCCAGCGGTCGCTCGTACTCCGTTTCTTGGTATCCAGCCGAATATCACGGCCAGCGGCGATGACGGAATTGTGATTCGCGGCGTGCGTCCGGATTCTCCTGCGTCCATGGCTGGTCTGCAAACCGGCGATGTGGTGACAACGATCAACGACGAAGACGTCAAGGGTTATCAGACGCTGGTCGAGAAACTGACGGACTCGAAAGCCGGCGATGTACTCAAGCTGAAGGTCAAGCGAGGAGCCGAGCTGCTGGACGTCGACGTCACACTGGGCGAAGCACGTCGCTGATGCCCATGAATTCTTCGCCGCTTCCTGAGAATCAGCCGCTAATCCGTATTCGCGGCGCGCGGACTCATAATCTTCGCAATGTGGATGTCGATCTGCCCGCTGGCAAGCTGATCGTGATGACCGGCGTCAGCGGTTCCGGCAAGAGTTCGCTGGCCTTTGATACGCTGTTCGCGGAAGGGCAACGACGTTATCTGGAGAGTGTCTCCGTTCAAACTCGGACGCTGCTGCGGCAACTTCCTCGGCCTGACGTCGATGATATCACAGGTCTCGCGCCGACGATCAGTGTGGATCAGCGAGTTTCCTCGGTGCCGGCTCGCAGTACGCTGGCCGTGACCACTGAGATCTACGACTTTCTGAGATTGCTCTACGCCCGCGCCGGGACTGCTCATTGTACAGGCTGCGGGAAGCCAGTTCAGAGTCAGTCGATCGACCAGATTCTGCAGCAGGTTCTGCAACTGCCCGAACGAACTCGGTTGATGATCATGTCGCCCATGGTCCGCGGGCGGCGCGGTGCTCATAAGGAGATTCTGGAACGAATCGCCAGGAATGGTTTTGTCCGAGCGAGGATTGATGGTGAAGTCGTTGACATCGCGGAGACCAAGCCGCTGGCCGCCGGGAAGGCTCATACGATTGAAGCCATCGTTGATCGCATCGTTATCAAAGAAGGCATTGAATCACGTCTGCGCGAATCTGTAGAGCTGGCGTGCCGCGAAAGTGATGGCACGTGCGTGATCAGCCATGAGGTGAACGGAGCGTGGAATGAGAAGTTGTATAGTACTCGATTCTGTTGCCCGGAATGTGATCTGAATTTCCCTACGCCTGAGCCGCGGAGTTTTAGTTTTAGTTCTCCCTGGGGCGCGTGTCAGCAGTGTTCAGGCCTCGGTGTTCAGGGAGTCGTTGATCTGGATTCAGAAATCGCGATTTTCCAGCAGAAGGCGTGCGAAGCCTGTGAGGGATCTCGCCTGCAACCGTTTGCAAGACGAGTGACATTTCAGGGGCGGACAATTGCTCAGTTCACGCAGCAAAGTGTCGACGCCGCGCTGGCGACCATGGAATCGTGGTTAAGAGTTCTCGGTAGTACTCCGTCCGGTGATCCGGGACTCTTTGATGATTCGGCCGCATTAACACAGGAGCAACGACTTGTCGCCGAGCGGACGCTGCCCGATATTCAGGCGAGGCTGAGATGTCTGAGTGATGTTGGCATCGGTTATTTGGGGCTCGATCGTCCTACGCGAACACTGTCCGGTGGTGAGTTCCAGCGAGCACGGCTGGCGGCCTCGTTGTCTTCGCAACTCCATGGCGCCCATTTTGTGCTGGATGAACCCACGGCTGGACTTCATCCCCGGGATACTCAACGTTTGCTGAAGACGCTGTTTGATCTGCGCGATGCTGGCGGAACCGTGATCGTTGTTGAACACGATGGCGAGATTATGCGAGCCGCCGACTGGCTGGTTGATCTCGGCCCCGGTGCCGGAGCTGATGGCGGAAGACTGCTGTTCTCTGGAACCCCGGTTGATGCCGAGAAGTTTGCTGACTCTCCAACGGGCGATTATCTTCGTCGGTCAACTGCGGAACGAGCAGCATCTGAGGTGCATCAATCGCAGTCGAAGCCAAAGAGCAGCGTGAAGACTCGCAGAAAGGTCGTTGTCGAAGAGGCAGCTCAGATCGAAGTGGCAGAGAAACTCACGATCCTCAACGCTCACCTCCACAATCTTCGTAATGTCACCGTCGACATTCCTCTACGAAAACTCGTCTGCGTCACCGGTGTCAGTGGGTCTGGCAAGAGTTCGCTGGTTTTTGGAACATTGTTGCCAGTTGTCTCTGCCGCCGTCCTGCGCAAACGCGATGTTGCTCTTGTGGCAGCCGATGCTCGATGTGATGGCGTAAGTGGCGTGGAGCAGATTCAACGAATTCTTTCGCTGGATCAGGCTCCGCTGGGCCGGTCTGCTCGATCGTGTATCGCAACGTTGTGTGGCATGTGGGACGAAGTACGGCGTTTATTCTCAAAGATCCGCGAAAGCCGCGCGAGAGGGCTTAACGCGAAGAGTTTCAGTTTTAACTCCGGCGAAGGACGCTGTCCGGAGTGCATGGGAATCGGCGTTCGCAATGTCCGCATGAGTTTTCTGCCGGATGCTGTCGTGCCATGTGCTGTATGTCATGGTCTTCGTTTCAGCAAAGCCATTTGCAGCATTCGATTTCGCAATAAGTCGGTGGCTGACGTGTTGCAGATGCGAGTTGATGAAGCGACAGAATTCTTTTCTGAGTTCTCGCGTCTGCATGCGATCCTGTCGGCATTTAACAGTGTTGGACTGGGATATGTCACGCTCGGTCAGCCAGCCAATACGTTTTCCGGCGGAGAAGCACAGCGAGCCAAGCTGGCCTCTGAGCTGGCGACGCCATCAAACGATCACACATTGTATGTTCTGGATGAACCCACCAGCGGACTTCATCCGGCCGACGTTGATCGCCTGATGACTCACCTCAGGACGCTGGTGAATGCCGGTCACAGTGTCATCGTGATTGAGCATCAACTGGATGTTATTCGGCAAGCGGATTGGCTAATTGATATCGGCCCTGACAGTGCGGACCGAGGCGGTGAAGTGGTCTACTCGGGGCCGCCTCTCCAAATCATTGCATGCGACCGCAGCGAAACTGCCAAGTCATTGCGACAGCGATGATGGTTAGATTCTGGCGAGTCGGGCCAATAGGACCACGCAACAGATGAAACAGGGCTGATCTCATGGGAATGAAATCAGCCCTGTCGATTGAGGACTCAGTCGGAATCTTGTCGGCGATCGTGTCTTACAACGACCACTTGCTCGCGATGAATCTCAAACCCATGGAGAGCGGTAAACGCGATCAGTCATGGCTTGGGCTTCGGCATCACCAGGACAGGATTCGGTGATCGGATCCCACTTGATCGGGCGACCGAGTCGAGCGACGAAGTTGCCGAGATGACAAACCGTGGCAGATCGATGACCGATCTCCACGTCGCAAATCGGCAGTTCACGGCTCTGCATGCAGTCCAGGAAATTC
>CANHVD010000037.1 GCA_947463775.1 Planctomycetaceae bacterium
GGTGCTTCTTGACGACTCGACGAGGAATCTGGTCAAGCACATTGTCTTCCGGCAACATGTCTTCCAGATCAACGTAAGGTAAACGCAACTCCACCGCCAGCGCGCGAGTTGCATCGGCGGGCTCAACCAACTTCATCTGAATCACAGCATCGCGATGATTAAGTCCTCGTGCTTCCGCGAAATGCTCGATCTCAGAAACCTGAGACCGTTTTATCAGACTCTTTGCGATCAAATAATCGAGCGTCGATTTTGGTTCATCTTCCTCTGTATTTGACTGTTCTCGCCCCAACGACAGATCGTATTCGTGCTTTCCGTCCGGATCTGTCAGGCACAGCATGGCCTTAGCCATCTCGTTCAGCAATTCCTGCGAACGAAGGAGATACTGTCCGGTCGCATACTTTCGCACATGCCCGTTGAGCTTGCGATAATTGCCGCGGATCTTCTCGGCGTCGTCCTCGAACATGACCAGACGCAATAACGTGTAATAATCCGGCGGACGATCACCTTCGGGAATCCCCAGCCATTCCTTGTAGACGTCGATTTCAGACACGCAATTGACTCCCCTCGGCAGTTTCAGATCTCAGAACGGCGAAAGTATACTCTTCGCACGGTGTGCGTAAACCGGCCCGGTGTTAAAACGGGAAACGAGCATCGATCTCCGCATGCGAAAGGTCGCAGAGAAATCTCGAAAGCCGATCCACCATAACTTCCATCAACTGCCGCCCCTTTTCCGCGGTTGCCGCGTGAGGATTTCCGGCTCCGGTGTTCGTTGTCAGCAAATGCCACGGCCGAGTAATCGAGACCCAGCCACTATTGACGGCTTCCAGACGCGTTTCCGCGGTCAACCCATCATCGGCGGCCAGACTTCCATCCGGATGCTGTGCGACAAGGTGGCCAAAGTAGGCAAGTCCCAGCGAGGTCTCAACTTCCCCAGCGTGATCGTCCGCCTCCTGAAAAATCGTCTTCTTGACGTCGGCGGTCAGGCCGCGAAACCAGTCACACAGAAACAATTGCACGGATGTCTTGCCATGCAACTCCCTCAGCAGCGGCTTAAACTCGTTCCCGCCATGACTATTCAGAATCAACAGCTTTCGAATGCCATGTCCTTCCAGAGACTCCACAAGATCCTGAATCACTCGCGCCAGTGTTGATGGATTCAGATTCATCGACAAGCGGCATTGAGACTGATTCGTTTCGGTGCCATACGGAATCGTCGGCAGCAGGACCACCTTGGCGCCTCGGTTCCATGCGGCTTCACACGATCGGCTTCCAATTGCTTCAGCCTCAAACGTGTCAGTCCCGTACGGCAAATGCAGATTGTGAGGCTCCGTGGCCCCCATCGGCAACACGGCCACCTGATACTCACACACCTTCACATGAGCGTAATTCGTTTCCGCCAGGATCCACGGACGCATCAATCTTCTCCGACAGAAATGTTCTCGTTCACGACTCAATCACCAAGCATCATAGCGGAACAGCGGGCAACGCAATGATCTCCCGCGCCAGAGAAGTGACATTTCTGCGGCTGCGTTGTTCCAGTCTCGACCTTGGACTGCTGCAGCCTGCTGCCGCTTTCCGATCCATAGCCTGCTGTGGATCACAGCTCTGGAGCTAAACAAAGATCTGACCCAAGGTTTGGCAGCAGGCTGCCTGCACCAAAGCGGCAGCAGGCTGCCGCAGTCCAAGGGGCACGAGATCCCTCGCTTCGATCACGCAGTTGTATGTCAGTCAGAAGTTGAAATGGTAATGGATATACAATTTATTTGACTTTGAATCTACAGCGACGACGTACAGCGGGCCTTCACCCCCAGCAAGCGAGTGTGAGCACGCAAAGTACTCGACGTCCACTGGACTCGTTGGCCACCATCCGGACACACGCGAGTTAACTTCCGATTGAATCCGATTTGCATCGCTGGACGGAATGGTCTTTAAGTCCAACGCGGTTGCGACAACCTTGAGCAGTGGGGCGGAGAGCGGAACTCTGCAAACTGCGGTACTATCAACCCAACCGGGTTTTCCGCGAAGCAAACAAACCTGAAATTGAGTAACATCAAGGTCTGCGTCCTTGATTGCTCGATGAATGTCGCGAATCGGCTCGGGCCAATCAGCGATCACAGGTAATGGTCCGACTGGGGTGGTATCACGCCAAGCGTAGTCAACATACACTTTTAGAATCAATGGCGAGATTAGGACCAGACCGACCCAGAGGAGAAAAGCTTTGCCTGACCATCCCATCTTCGTCATATCTGCCTCAACATATCGCGACTGAAGAACTTTGTATCAGGCGTTTAGCGAACGTTGATATGTTGATATGTTGAGTTGAACTTCATCGCATTGCTAACTTAACACAAGGCTAACTCAGCCCACGGTGGGATCAATTTCAGTCACTCTGCGGCTGCAGCAAGCTTACCGATGTCGGCTGAGCTTGTCACCCGACACTCAGGAACTCACGGTGACCGGAACTTTAAAGAAATCCCCAACTCCGAGCGGTTTGGCAGCAGGCTGCCTGCACGAAAGCGGCAGCAGGCTGCCGCAGTCCAAGGAGGACCTTGCGCGTGTACCGCTTTCAACAATCCGATATCATCTGCCACCCGCTTGAGATGGCTCCTGACCGAACAAGGCACATGCCCAATGAGATATCGCCTTAACCTGACAACGCTGATCTTTATACTAATTTCGAGTGTGACTTCAGCCGCCGAAAGCCCGAACATTGTCTGGATCAGCTGCGAAGATATCAGTCCTCAATTGGGCTGCTATGGTGACTCCACGGCCACGACGCCGAACCTCGACAAGTTCGCCGCCGAAAGCACTCTGTTTACACACGCCTTTTCCTGCCATGGCGTTTGCGCACCAAGTCGCACGGGGATCATCACAGGGATGTATCCTATTTCGTTGGGTGCCAATCACATGCGATCAAAGGCCGTTTTGCCGGATCATGTGAAGCTCTTCCCACAGTACTTGAAGGAAGCTGGTTACTACTGCACAAACAACAGTAAGACAGACTACAACCTCGTCTGGAATCAGAAAGCAGTCTGGAATGAGTCTTCCGGGAAAGCTCACTGGAAGAATCGCCCGTCAAAGGAAACGCCCTTCTTTGCTGTCTTCAACCTGACGATGACTCACGAAAGCAAAGTCTGGCCAAAGGGCTGGATTGATGTCGTCAATGATCTTCCTGAATCGCAGCGCCACAAAGCCGAGGACATGATTGTTCCTCCGCTTTATCCTGATACACCCGCCGTCCGAGAAGACCTCGCGCGATTGGCGGACATTATTACTGTGATGGATCAAGAGGTGGGAACTCTGCTGCAGGAATTATCAGACGCCGGCCTTGCAGAGAACACGATCGTGATGTTTTGGTCCGATCACGGCAATGGACTTCCTCGCTCCAAACGCTGGACATACGACAGCGGGTCTCATGTCCCGCTGATAGTTCGAGTTCCAGAAAGCCTGCGCGAGCAATATCAGGCAGCCCCTGCCGGAACACACGACGACCGAATGGTCAGCCTGATTGATCTCGGGCCAACTGTCTTAACCGTCGCCGGAATTCCAACACCAGCAAATATGCATGGCAGCTCGTTTCTGGGTGACCGCAGGAACAAAGGCCCCGAGTTTATTCACGGAGCTCGTGATCGACTGGACGAACGTTTCGATATGGTGCGTACGGTTCGCAGTCGCACTCATCGATACGTCAGAAATCTGATGCCCTGGCGCCCGGCGCTGCAACACGTGGCCTATGGCGAACAGAACGAGATCCTGCGCGACATGCGACGACTCCTGGCTGCGGGTGAGTTAGCCCCGCAAATTTCACAATGGTTCGATTCTCCTCGAGCGGCTGAAGAGCTTTACGATCTTGAAGCCGACCCGTGGGAGTTGGTCAATCTGGCGGATGATCCCGCTCACAAAGCCACGCTGGAAACACTTCGAACAGAATGTGATCGCTGGCAGGTCGAAGTCCGAGATGTTCACCTGCTACCCGAGATCATGCTCGATGAAGCCGAACGTGAATACGGCTCTCGCTGGAAGACTTTTCAGGGCGAAGAAGGAAAGCTTCGAATTCAAAGATTGCTGGAAGCTGCAAAACAAACGTCGCGTCTCGACCCAATAACAGCAAAGGCGGTTTCCGGTCAGCTCGACAGCGATCCAGCCGTCCGCTGGTGGCAGCTCACGTTGCTGGCTCGTGCGGGAAATGCGGAACAGTTTGCGGACATACTGAGTAAAGAAATTCGTTCATCGAATCCCGCAATTCAACTCGCCGCAGCAGCAGGCTTGGCACGAGCCAACAGGACAGAAGACGCTGCTGCTGCCTTCAAGGCTCTGATCAAATCCGAAAACACATTTGTCCGCCATGCAGCGATGCTGGAAATCGATGAAGCCGGTGAACAGATCATCAACGCGGTGCGAGACGATATCACGGCTGGGCCCGACGAAGAGTATGTTCGTCGCTTGTATGAACATGCGACGAAGTCAGAATAATTCAGTGGCCAGACCAACCGATTCCTTTTCCGATTTTGAGTCTCAGATGTCTCCATTCTCGCAACTCCGCCCGCGTCGAAGAATCACCGGGATGTCAGCAGTGCTTCTGCCGTTTCTTGCTTCCGGTGAAGTTGACTGGAGTTCATTCGAAGCTCATGTCGCCCGCACTTGTGACGCTGGTCTTTCACCCGCAATCAACATGGACACGGGCTACGTCAACCTGCTGGATGACTCAACGCGGCTGGAAGTCCTGCGGAGAACTCAGGCTGTGACCGCTGGTCGGATGTATGTTGCCGGAGCATTTGTGAAAGATGCGCCGGGGAGCACTTTCAATTTGTCTCTGTACAGCCAAAGAATGGACGAAATTCAAAAGCATGGCGGCACGCCAGTGACCTTTCAGTCATACGGACTGACACAGCAAGCAGACGCAGACATCATCAACGCTTACGCCCAAATTGGTAAAGCCTGCGACAAGTTCATTGGCTTCGAGCTGGGAACGATGTTCGCTCCCTTTGGACGAATCTACAGCGAACAGGTCTATCGCGGACTACTGCAGATCCCTCAATGCCTCGGCGCAAAACATTCCTCGCTGCAGCGTGAACTCGAATGGCAAAGACTGAAATGGCGGGATGAGATTCGTCCCGACTTTATGGTTCTGACCGGCAACGACCTGGCGATTGATATGGTCATGTACGGCAGCGACTACCTGCTGGGCCTCAGCAGTTTTGCACCGGATTTGTTTGCCAAACGAGATGCCATGTGGGCTGCGGGCGATGCGGATTTCTTCCAGTTGAATGATGTCCTGCAGTATCTGGGATTCTTCGCATTTCGAGTTCCGGTCCCCGCCTACAAACATTCAGCCGCCATGTTTCTGTATCAACGAGGCTGGCTAAAGTCGACTTTAACGCATCCTCAGAGCCCCGTACGGCCCGAAAGCGACATGCCAATTTTGGCAGAGATTCTCGCTAAATTGGGGCCGTGGCTGAATTAATGCGATCAGTGCACTGAGAATCTTTCCGGTTCATCGTTCGAGAATTTCCGCAGGATGTTTCACGTGGATGACAACGGTAGAGTGGATCGATAAACTCCCCGCCTCTCGCGATTCTGCGAGTTCCCACACATGTCACTGTTTTAGCGGGTAGAGATCGTGGCGGTTATTGTTCAGAAGTTTGGCGGCACCAGCGTTGCGAATGCCGGGAAAATTCGTCAGGCAGCTCAGCGGGCCGTCGATGCCAAACGCAAAGGTTACGACGTTGTCGTTGTCGTCAGCGCACGAGGTCACAAGACAGATGAACTCGTCGACCTCGCGGCGGAAATCACAAAAACGCCACGGCCACGCGAGATGGACATGCTGCTCTCCACGGGCGAACAGGAATCCGTTGCGCTCATGGCAATGGCCGTCCATGAACTGGGCGAAGAAGCCATCAGCCTGACCGGCGCGCAGATCGGTGTTTTGACCGACACGACTCACACCAAAGCACGTATCGTCAGCATCTCAACTCAGCGGATGCGCGAACTGCTGTCCGCAGGAAATATCGTCATCGCGGCCGGTTTCCAGGGCGTGGACTCGAACATGAACATCACCACGCTGGGACGTGGTGGCAGCGATACAACAGCCACAGCGCTGGCGGCCGTGATGAATGCGGAACTTTGTGAAATCTACACCGACGTCGAAGGGGTGTTTACAACTGACCCGCGTCTCGTGTCATCCGCACGAAAGGTCGAGCGGATTTCTTACGATGAGATGCTGGAACTCGCCAGCCTTGGCGCCGGCGTGATGCACTCCCGATCGATCGAGTTTGCGAAGAAGTATCGCGTCCATCTGCGAGTTCGCCCATCGTATTCCGATGGCCCAGGGACATTGATTGCTCCGGAGGCCGACGGTGTCACGTCGATTGTCAGCGGCGTCGCGTTCGTCCGTAATGAAGCGTTGATCAGTCTCGTTGGACTGCCGGATCAGCCTGGTGTCATGAGCGGTCTCTTCACCGCGCTCTCTTCAGCCAAGATTCCGGTCGATATGGTTGTGCAGAATGTCGCTCGAGAAGGCTATGCCAACGTTTCCTTCACTGTGGCGGAAGACGAACTTCCGGCAGCCATGAAGGTCGTCCAGGTGACCGCGCAAAGCCTCGGCGCACAGGAAGTCACGACTCAGACAGGCTTGTCAAAGGTCTCCATCGTCGGTCACGGGATGCAGTCACATACCGGCGTTGCGGCGCGGATGTTTCAGGTTTTGGCTAAGCATTCGATCAATATCAAAGTGGTCACCACCAGCGAGATCAAGATCTCCGTGTTGATCGATCGCGAACGTTGCAGCGATGCAGTGCTCGCGGTGCATGAAGGATTTGAGCTTCATCAGGCTAGCGCGTCATTGCCTCAGGTCGGCTATGTGGCCACAAGTCGCCGCAACGGAGCCAGCGAGGCGTCGCAAGCTGCTGTCGCTGATGACATCGTATCGCGCCTTGAAGGGATGGAAAGTATCCTTGTCAGCGACGTCTCTGCTGACATGAATCAGTCGCGAGTAACCCTCAGTAACCTGCCTGACGAATCCGGGATTGCGGAAGACATTTTCACAGCCATTGCCGAAGGCGGTGTCCTTGTCGACATGATTGTTCAGAACGTTGCTCGCGACAATCGCGCCACCATCTCTTTCACTGTGCCGTTTGGTGATCTGGATCGATCATTGCTTCTTCTTCGAGAAGCCCTGGAACGATATGAAGGGTCCGCAGTCACTTCTGATCGACACATTGGCATGCTGACGATCGCAGGAATTGGGCTTCGCAGCCACACGGATGTGGGTCGACGAGTCTTCCGGACGCTGGGTGACAACGGCATCAATGTGCAGATGATTAATACGAGCGAAATCAAATTGAGCATAGTGATTTCCGCATCCGAATGTGATCGGGCTCTTCAGTTGCTCCGAGCAGAGTTTGGTTTAACCTGACAGGGATGAAAACGTGATGAAGCGCATCGGGATTTTGACAGCTGGCGGTGACACTCCCGCTCTCAACGCAACAATCTATGGCGCTGTCGAGCGTGCAAATGCCCTGAAGATCGAACTGATTGGCCTGCAGCGAGGTTATGCGGGATTGCTGGATAGTCGAGTTCCGCATGTTTATCTGAATCCACTCTTCACGGCAATTCCGGAACTGGATCCGTGCAAAGGAGGAACTCTGCTGGGCTCCTCACGCACTTACCTCGACGCAACAGTCGTAGATCACCTTGAACTGGTGGCGGCTCACGTTAAAAAGCTCAAACTGGACGGTCTCATCTGCATCGGCGGCGACGGCACGATCAATGGCATGCAGCCCATCGCTGAAATTCTGCCTTGTGTGCTCGCTCCGAAAACAATCGATAACGATCTTGGCCTGAATTACATCGACGAACCCAACGAGTGGATTCACGCACCCAAAGCAGGCGGTGGCTTCATTGAGAAACGTGTTCCGACACGAGACACAATGCGGCTGGACGACATCATTAATTACGCGACCCCGGGCTATGCGACGGCGGTTTTCGTGGTCGCACAATCTATTGAGCGATTGCGAACGACAGCCGAAAGTCATCGACGCATCGCTATCGTGGAAGTGATGGGACGACAGTCGGGATACATCGCTCTTGGCGCGGCCTATGCCCAGCCGGATATCATTCTGATACCGGAAGTACCGCTGGACCTGAATCAGCTGACAGCTCGAGTCACGCAGCTCTACGACCTGCAGAAGCATGCTGTGATTGTTGTCGGAGAAGGCGTTCGCGACGCCGATGGCAGAGAACTGGGTGCAGCCATGCCGACTTACGATCCTGCTGGCAATATTCGTTACAGCGGAGCCGGCGACACTCTCGCCGACATGCTGGCGAAGTCGATGGGTGACGACGTTTTCCTCGAGATGCGTTCCTTCGAACCCGCTTCTTCCAACATGTTCACTCGAAAAATTGGACATACGCAGCGAGGCGGCCGCCCGATCCTGTTCGATCGCTTCCATGCTTCCCAGCTTGGCGGCAAGGCGATCGATTTGCTGGCGTCAGGCGAATCCAATGAAATCGCGACAATTCAATATAACAGCGACAAAGGCTTCACTCTGAGTTCGATCGCGGCCAACAAACTGCGGGATCAATGGGGTGAAATTCACCCTCGCGAAGTCCACCCGTCAATGTACGATGCTCATCGCATGCAGCTTTCAGAGTTCGGCATGGACTATCTGAAGCCGATCTTTACCAATGCGATTGGACTTGATGACGTGGAAGCGATCCGCACGCAAATGTTCAGCGCCGGAAGCCTCAGCAATCGCTACCAGAGTGTTAATACCGACATCCGAAAACGTATTCGTTACGTTTGAGTATCCGGACGAACTGGACACCCCCAACTGCTTGTCAGCGGCAGAGCGGTATTGCTCGATTGACTCAATCGTTTAACGCAAGCCGGAGGCGTCATCGTGAGATTTCGCCGAAGCCTGCGGCTTGCCGTTAAACGATTCATTTCTTCTTAACCTTCTTCGGCACCGCTTTCGCAGACTTCGTACTTTTCTTCACAGCTTTTTTTGCAGCAACTCTTGCTGTTTTCTTTACAGGCTTATTCGCCGCGGACTTCTGCAGTTCGTCCTGATATCTGGCAACAAAATCTTTTGCTGTGACGTTTCGAATCACGCCTGCAATGACATCGAGGGCAACGTCTTCCAGCTTCCTGAATCGAATACAACTCTTCCCCATGTCCAGCTTCTTGCCGGTCCTGAGCCAGGCACTGCGGAATTGTTCTTCAGACTGCCCCATGTAGATGCACATCAGATAAACCGCCATGTGATTCTTCTGCGACGCCACGCTCACAAACGGCAGAGGCTGCCTGGGATCGCAATGGTATCCGTCAGGGAAAATGCGGTGCGGAACGTAGTAGCCAATCATTCCATACTGAATTCCCTCTTCGAAATCCTTGTCGAGGTTCTTCAGAATCATACTTCGAATCGCCGAGAGAGCGGCTCGTCGATCTTCAGGCAGTTCTTTAAGATACTGCTCAACCGTCGTCGCTTTACTTTGCATTTCCGACTCTCCGTTCCCAGAACTCTGTTCATGGGGTAGTTGACAATAGCTGTTGGCCTCATCACGATCTTAATCACGTGACACAAATCGACCAACAGAACACATCCGCCTGCTTACAAAAATTAGAATGCCTCAGCGGCGACGCCTGACGCGGAATCTTATGCCTTCGGAGCCAGAATCGATCCATCTTGCGAATGTCACGCTCGTCAAAGAGCAGCGATCCCGCGTGCGCGACCTGCAGGGATTTCGCAAGGGGCATCAAATACCGACCGAGTCCACAGAACACACCAACAGCTTTGTCGGCCGAATTGCTGCTGAAGATCTGGCGGCCGATCTGGAAACTCGCTTTGCCGACTTTCGAAAACTCCTGAAGTTCAAACGCGTCGATCTTCAGGTCACCGATCCGGAATCCGGAGCCGCGATGATTTCGACGCCGTGGTTCGACTATCAGATCATCGCCTCGATTGCTCCCGACGATCCCTCCGAGGTCCTTTGGCGTCGCCAAGTGGCAGAATTTCGTTCGCCCGCTCAGATCTTTTCTTCGGCGTTCTCTTCGGTCTTCGGGAATCTGTTCGACACGGTAGAGTTGCTGCCTCCGGCGGCCATCGATCTGGCAGACTTCATCGATCAAATTGAAGAACGAGGTTTGGAGACCGTAACTCTGGATTACGATCGAAACACAACATGGTGTCATGTGTCCCTGAAAGGCATCCCGGGACAAGTGCGTCTAACAGCCGACCGTGTTGCCCTCGTCGTTTCGCAGCCTCAATCACCCACGAAACTGCTGGAAGCTTTCGTGCAGGTTCGCTCTCATTTCTCCGGGATCAATTACTTCTGATCAAATCAGGGCAGCAGCCCACGCTCGCGCATTTCCTGAATGTTATCCGGCGCACTGGAGAGAACTTTCTCTGACGCATAGCGGAAGACGGCAAATCGACCCAGTTCTGCGGGAGCAGACAGAATTCCCACCTGATTTTCTTCTTCCGCATCCATCTGCTTGTTCAACTTCGCAACCGCCTCTTCAACGGTATCCGTCACAATTCGATCCGGGCCTGATTCATTGGCCAGCTTGAGATTCGAGAAGGCCGCCGTGCGAGACATCAGAAAACTGATCAGCCCTGTGTCGTCATGCTCCTCAAAGAAATCTCGCAAATCCGGATGCATGCTGTCAGGAGTAATGATTCGCGCGCGGCTAATCGTCACCTTGCCTTTGCGAACCTTTACCAGTCGGTCACCTTCGTCTGATGAGGTGACGAGATAATAGGGCAGTTCGGAATCTCCGAATGTGAACAATCCATACTCCGCCGATCGTTCGATACGTACGGAACTCCACGCGTTTTTGAATCGCTGAAACTGCTCAAACTCGTCAAACAAAGACATCCTCGAATCTCTCAGAGAACTCATCACAAGACTTACAAAACCCGAATGTTCGCTCCAAACACGCCAAAGTCAAACAACGCCGCCGCGTTTTCAACTCTGAAGCCTGTCGAAAGCTGCAAAACATGATCTGTTCCCCAAAGACATAAAGCAGAAAACAGAATTGGTTAGTAAACGCGTGCCTCGAGATAATGGCATCGCATCACTCGCTCCCGCGTCCAAACGAGACAGCACAAATTGATCAGTTTGAGCCAAATTAACCACGAAGACTGCTGCCAGGCCTCAACCAGGTCCGACGCTCCAAACGCAGCAAAGAGCGCACAGTAGCAAAGTTCGATTCGTGATCGGCGATGCCGCAGGAATCTCAGAAGCACCAATGCAGAGAAGATCATCCACACCAGCCCTTCCAGTATGTTGAACCAATGGTAACAGGCAGAGAATCCAAATGGTTCTTCAGCGTCATAGGTCCACCAGATTCGAACAAATACGATTTCGCACAGATTTGCCATCGCGGCGAAGCCTGACAGAACTGCGGACTGGAATTCGATATGGTCCAAACGCAAAACCGCGATCAAGATCCGTCGGGGCTTGCTGACTTTTCCGCAGCAACCTCAACAAGTGGGTATTCATTGTTCATAGACCGGCAGATTTCAGCCGTTTGGCAATTCCGTCGGAACTCAAGCACAATGGAGACCGGAGTTTTCTCGAACGGCAGCCGTTCGCATCTGCTTGATCGACGCTGCATTTCGGATGCCTTACAATCAGGCGCCATCTCTCGCTTTTGGCAGACATGGTGCTTTGCATTTCGAAATTGTGCTTTGCGTCTTTTCTACATCGCTTAACGGCAAGCCGCAGGCGACTGCGATATCAAAAACAGTCGCCCCCGGCTTGCCGTTAAACAAGAAGTCAACTCGCTTGTTCCAGCCACTGCCCACAATGCGACACACTGCTTTCAGGCAATGATAAACCCGCTAACGATCCGGAATTCATTACCCAAGTTCCAACCACTCGCTGATACAGGTTCGTGATGAAGATTGAGCACCTTGCGTTTAACGTTTCAGACCCATTGGCTTTTGCTCGATGGTATGTCGAGCATCTTGGGCTCACGGTGAAGCGCCGAATAATTGAGCCGCCATATGTTCATTTCCTGGCCGACGACAGCGGAACCGTGATGCTGGAAGTGTACGGTAACCCGGATGCCCCAAAGCTTGATTTTCCGAACGTCCAGCCGCCGGCTTTGCATGTGGCTTTTCTCTCAGCAGACCTCACAGCCGACGTAAAGCGACTCGTCGCCGCTGGAGCTTCCGTTGTTGCAGACGTTCATACGTTACCAACAGGCGACACGTTCGCCATGTTACGAGATCCATGGGGCCTGCCACTTCAACTGGTCAAACGCCTCACACCGATGATCTGATGGGCCGTTCGGTTCGGAACTGATTTTCCAGATGTCCAGTTTGCCCCCTTCTCAGCCCCAACTAACGACGGAGATCCAGCGTTGGAGAGACGACTGGATTGCACGTGACGGTGAGGAACGTCTGCTTCGCGTGCGCTGGCTATGGAATGCAGAAGAGGCGGCCCTTCAGAACGTTTGTGTTCGTGAACAAGGAGGAACAGTTCTCGATATCCGCCCCTGTTCGAACAGTGAACTGACAAACGTTCTGCCTGTTGTGCTGATTCCACCGCTTGTGAATGCTCATACGCACCTTGAATTCTCTGCGCTGCCGGAACCATTTGAACCAGCTTTGCCGTTTCAGAGCTGGATACAATCGCTGATTAAGTGGCGCGGCAGTAACGGTAGTACGGCGGCTGAATCCATCCGAGGCGGACTTGCTGAATCGATTGACTCCGGGGTCGGGCTGATCGGCGAGATCTCAACCAACGATGATATGGCGTTGTTGTCAAATCAACAGTTCCCGAATCAACGAACATCGTGCGTCGCATTTCGAGAACTGATAGGGCTCAGCTCGGCGCGAGTCCAACAACAACTCGAACTCGCGGAACGTTTTCTGACGGCTCCTCCGGTTGCTGGAGTCCACAGAGCACTCAGCCCACATGCTCCTTATACGGTGCATCCCGATCTACTGGAACAAACCGTGGCTCTCGCTGGTAAGCACCATATTCCGGTGGCCATGCATTTAGCGGAAACAACCGATGAACTGGAATTACTGGAATCCGGGACCGGGCGATTTCAGACATTTCTTTCATCGATGGGCTTGTTCGATCCGAAGCAGTTTCCCGGAGGCCGCTGCATTCTCGACCTGCTGAAGGTTCTCAGCTCTGCGTCCAAAGTGCTGGCTGTGCATGGCAACTATTTCACGGATGAGGATCTTACTTTTCTTGCGCATCATCAGAACATCACGACTGTCTATTGTCCTCGAACACATCATTTCTTTGGTCACACTCCTCATCCATTTCGCAAACTGCTCAGTGCCGGATGCAGAGTTGTGCTCGGTACCGACAGCCGCGCGTCGAATCCGGACTTAAGTATTTGGCGAGAACTTCAGCACGTCGTCAGACTGGCCCCGGATTTGTCGCCCGGACAACTGCTGGCCATGATTACGACGCATGCCGCAGAGGCCATGCAGTGTGAGACGGCAAAGTTTCGAATCCGCAAACATCAGCCTTTCTCCCCGGTTTTTCTGCTCACAGGGAACTCCGGCGATAAACTTCCGGAGTTGATCCGAAATCCTCAGACCATTCCATGGCGTCCATCTTTCGATCAAACTTCGTACATCTTGCCCCCACATCAGGAATTCTCAGGTCGTTCCAATGAAGAATGAATTTATTGCGGTTCAGTTCGAACTGCTTGCAGATCTTCTCGAAATCCAGGGCGCCAATCCGTTTCGAATTCGAGCATACCGCAATGCAGCGAGAACGATCTCATCGACATCGGAATCACTCAGCGACCTTGTGATAGAAAAGCAGGATCTGACACAGTTCGCTGGCATCGGAAAAGATCTGGCCAAACAGATTGAAGAGATCACCACCAAGGGACAACACTCCGCGCTTGAAGAACTGCGGAAACAAATCCCCGGCGGTGTTCTCGATATGCTGCGAATTCCCGGCGTGGGCCCGAAGAAGGTTTCAGTCTTCTTCAACGAGCTGGGTCTTAAATCGCTGGAAGATTTGAAGGCCGCCTGCGAAGCCGGAAGACTTTCCAAGCTGAAAGGCTTCGGAAAAAAGACAGAAGAGTCCATCCTGGCCAACATCGCGATGGCGACGGAACACAGCCAAAGAGCATCAATCTCTGACGCTCGGGCCGCCGCAGAGCTGATTGTTGAAGATCTACAGAAGCTTAAGGAAATCGGACAGGTGGCCGTGGCGGGCAGTTGCCGTCGTCGCAAAGAAACCTGTGGTGATCTCGATATTCTTGCGACCTGCTCCGACTCCGGTCCGCCGATGGATTGCCTCGCGGCTCATCCACTCGTGGATTCGGTTCTCCAGCGCGGCGAAACCAAACAGCGTGTTCGCCTGAAAACCGGGATGGAACTCGACCTGCGAGTCGTTCCTGAAGAATCCTTTGGCGCGGCGATGCAGTATTTCACGGGCTCGAAAGAACATAATGTCGTTGTGCGGCAGCGAGCCAAGGATCTGGGACTGAAGCTGAACGAATACGGCGTCTTCCGCTATGACGTTCAGGTCGCAGGCCGAACAGAAGAGGACGTTTACGCGGCAATTGGACTTCCGTGGTTTCCTCCGGAGCTTCGTGAGAATCGGCGTGAGTTTGAATGGGCCGATGCCGGCAAACTTCCCGAGCTTGTAACGATTGCCGATATCAAGGGCGACCTGCACATGCACACGACCGCCTCAGACGGAGCCGCAACAATCGAGCAGATGGCGATCGCCGCGCGGGAACGAGGCTTAAAGTACATCGCCATCACTGATCACAGCAAGCGTGTCTCCATGGCCAACGGTCTGGATGCAAATCGTCTGCGGAAGCATTGGGACGACATTCGACGCATCCGTGAGACTATCTCCGGCATCGAAATTCTTTGCGGGATCGAATGTGACATTTTGGAAGATGCCACGATGGATCTTCCCGATGATGTTCTCGCCGAAGCCGACTGGGTAATCGCCGTTCTGCATTACGGCCTCAAGCAGCCGGGCGATCAGATCATGAAACGCCTCATGACAGCGGTGACGAATCCTCACGTGGATATCATCGGTCACTGCTCCGGTCGCATGATTGGCCGACGAGAAGGCGCGGATATCAATTTTTCAGAGCTGCTGAAAGCCGCCGCCGACAATCAGGTGATGATGGAAATCAATGCTCACCCGAGTCGACTTGATCTTGATGATATCCATGCTGCAGCGGCCAAAGATCTGGGTATCCCGATTGTGATCAGCACAGATTCGCACAGCGTCAATGGCTTCGAGGTTCTTGAATACGGTGTCGACCAGGCTCGCCGCGCGGGGCTGACCAAAGACGATGTCGCGAATACTCGGACGTTGAAAGAGTTTCGCAAACTGCTGAAGTCGTCTTAATGTAGACATCTCGCTCCGCCGAGATGCTGCCTTGTAGTCTGCACCAGATCAACCAGAACCGGCAACAAATATGAACGCAGCGGGCTGCATTTGCCACGTGGCGATCGGGCTTGGAGAATGCCGCCAGAAAGAGAAAAAAATCATCTCATGGTGCGAGAGGGATCAATCGCGAACGCAAAGAATTCCCAACCGCTATTCTGCGATGCCCATCCTTACCTGCGCTCACTATGTTTCAACTGTTGCCTGAGCTTCCAGCAGCAGCAGTCGCGTACTGATTTTCTCTGCCGGAATCCCGAAGCAGTGCGACACCGCAAACCGGTACTCCTGCAACTGCGGCGCGTAGTGATTGCGTTTGTTTTCGATCCACTGTTCCCGCGCGCCGACGAGCCGATCTGTTTTGAAATCCACGATGTCTGCAGCGATGGGCCGCCCGTTTTCGTACAGCAAGACGAGCCGATCGATCGTCCCCTGAACCAGTTCTCCATCGTGCAACAGCACAAACATTCGTTCGCGTTCGACCTTCAAACTGGCGGAACCAGCTTCGATCTGCGTGCGATGAGCACCAAAGACCCGGGCCGCTCCTCCTGAGGCCGCCTGGAATAACTTGCGAACCCCCGCAACCTGTAGCATCTTTCGAAAGTCAGGCAGCAGTCGGTCAACCGCTCTCTCCGACACCGTCAACTCCGCCGCTCGCTGACGGAGGCTGGCTTCATCGGGTTCGGGACGAGATTCATCCAGCCATTCGATGCATTCGAACCACGCATGAATCACAGTTCCTCGAGTCCGCGCATCGACGGTTGGAGGACCACCATGACGAGGTTCCGAGTCCACAGCATCAGCCATTTTTTCCCGGCGAGCGATCGCTACAGTAACTTCAGGTAGATACAGCCGCGTTTCGTCGTGCCGCGAGGGAGCTCGACGATGTAGCCCACGTCGGCGTCCGTCGTGCATCGCTGACAGCCGAACTTTCGGTACAAGGACCTTGGCCGCTCGACTTTGATAAGCCTCCTGTTCGAGCATCCGAGGAATCTGATGAAACCATTCTGGATCGCCTGTCTGATAAATCACGGTCGAAGGCGGTGCCTGATTTCCTCCGGCCAACGCCGCCATCAGCAATCCAGCATAAGTCTTCGGAGGTTTATCTCCCATGACCGGCGGCGCGAGGAGATGCATCGCATGCTTGGCGCGAGTCAACGCGACGTAAAACAGACAGAGACTCTCGGAGACTTGTCTGGCGACGGTATCATCAAACGCCTGCTGCAATGAAACCGGCAATAGAGGACGCAGTGTTTTTCGGCTCCACACGCAAACCCGATCGGGAGCCTCGCCGGCATCAGGTCCCGTGAAGGCCGCCTGAGGACTCTGAAACAAAGCCCCATCGATCTCCGGCAAAACCACGATATCAAACTCCAGCCCCTTGCTCTGATGAATCGTCATCACTCGCACTGGAGCCGGCTCAGACTTCTGAAACTTACTGTTCTCCAACAATCGGACGAAATCGCAGGGATTCAAAGACCCACTGTTATCGAACAACCATCCCTGAGCGACAACCTGCTGCAATCGCAACACATCGCGAGCACTGCAATACGACTGAACTGATTCAGAAAGCCATTGCAAAGTGCGGCCGTAACCGTCGTCCATTAGTCGAGCCCGCAACATGGCGGCGACTCGTGTCCCCTCGCGGAGATCCCGCCAGCGAGCCAACCCAATCACAGCCGCAAACGGAGTCTGCGCGACATGATAACGAGAAACCTGACACGACGGATGCGACGTCATATGCAACAGCGACAACAGCGCGAGCACGGCAGGGCTGTCTGTCGGCGGAGTTCCGCCTTCTTCACTGGCCGGAACATTCAGAAGTGAAAGCTCATGTACCAGTCGAGCCACCGTGCTGTTCTTTCGAGTCAGCACGCCAATCTCAGCTCCGGGCGTTTCCAGATGCATGTTGCGAATTTGTTCTGCGACCCAGCGAAACCAGGGAACTCTGCGTTCATCCGCCGAGTCACCTTCCATCGTGGGCGAGGTGCGAAAACAAACGTAGCCCGGCATATCTTTGAGAGCGGTCGAATGGTCCGGAAACTCATCCGACCACTTCACGCTGGCCGCTGTGTAATCATCCAGATTATTGTGATTCGTGATGTGCCGGAAGATCTGATTGACCGCTTCCATCACGGGCGGAGAAGAGCGCCGACTTGTATCCAACTCCGTCGAAGTGATCCCTTCAACCGTCTTTTCCACGGCATCGAAAATCCCGGCAACGCCACCTCGCCAGCCGTAGATCGCCTGCTTCTTGTCACCCACGCAGAAGAAACTGGATTTCTCACCGTGATGCTGCAGCGACAAGGTCAACCGCTTGAGAATCTGCCATTGATCGGACGAAGTGTCCTGAAACTCATCGAGCAGCAGATTGCGAATTGAACTGTCCAGCCGAAAACTCATCCTCTGTCCGCTCGCCGCACCACCTTGTCGAGCCAGAATGCGCGTCACGTCATTGAATCGCAACCAGCCATGCTCGGCACGCAGGCGAGTATACTCGCGATCAAATCGCGTCATCAGATTGCGAATCGCCTTCATCTGCAATGAAAGTCGCTTCAGCAATTCGGCCTTGGCGTGGCTTAGCAAACGTTCGTAGACATCAACGATCTCATCGTTCAGAGTCTTGCCGTAATACTTGAGATCACCCGCCAGCACCTTTGCAGCGAGCCCTTTGTCGACGAACTCATCCCACTGTTCGGCCTGGA
>CANHVD010000038.1 GCA_947463775.1 Planctomycetaceae bacterium
CGAGCACAGTGGTCGGGAAAAAATCATAGCGGTCGTTGTTGGCTCCGCCGAGCAGTAAATCGTTGCCGCCGGCACCGATAAGTCTGTCGTCCCCGGCACCGCCTGTCAGAGTATTACCCAGTCCGTTGCCGAACAGCGTGTCAGCACCGGAACCACCATTTACATTTTCAATCGTAGCGGCCGAGCCCAGAATCAGGCTCAAGTTGGTGGCATGCACCGGCTGAGTTCCCGAGGTTGCCAAATTCAACACGAGACCCACGGTCGTCGTCGGAGTGAAATCCACCGTATCGATTCCACCGCCCGCTTCATCAAGCGTCCACAAGCCCAGAGCAGTATCAGCATCGAATCGGTAGACATCGCCTCCCGCACCGCCAGCCAAAGTGCGGTTCTCGATGCCTTGCAGAATCAGGCTCGCACCATTGACGACTAGTCCCGTGCCGCTGTTAACGATGATCGTGTCAGCCCCAATGGTCCCGACCACGCGGACCGAATCCGTTCCACCCAGACCGTCAATTGTGAGGGCGGCGTTCATTGGGAAGGCGCCAAGGCTGGTGGCCGGGCCGCCGTTGGTGGAGATTGTGACCGTGACTGTTCCGGGGGTTGTTGTGGCGGAATAGGTCAGCACGAAGGCATCTGCGTTGGCAGTTCCGCTCAGAGTTGCTCGTTCAAAAGCTCCCATGTCCACCGTCGTGTTGAAGATCCGAGTGAACGGGTTGCCGCGTTGGTCCGTCGTCAGTCCTGCGGCAAGCGTTGTGTTGCCGCCATTGATCGCCGGGCTGTTAACCAGCAAGGCATGCGTCAGAGTCGGCCCACCGTTGTTGGCGAGCGGGGAGAGGAGCGGGTTGATCGCCGCAACGGGAGTGGCCCCGCCGATCAGGTTGCCGTTGGCGTCTGGGATTGCTGAAGCCGTAAGACTCGTCCCGTCGCTGCGGCCGATCAGGCTGTGGCGGACTTCCAGGTTTGTGGCAGGCGTTGTCGGTGCGGTGAAGTCGGGATTCGACACGGCTGTGTTGCTCGCGATGATCGAGTTATGAATCGTGAGTTTCTGGTCCTGCGGATCCACCACCATCCCCAGACCGCCGCCCGCCCGAGCAGCAGAATTGCCGGTCACGGTGCTGTTGACGATGGTCACGACTGAGTTATCAAACCGGATGCCGCCGCCATCAGAATCGGTTCCTATCACCTGGTTTCCAGAAAGCGTGCTGTTGGTCAGCGTCACCGCGCCTGAATTCGTAAAGATCCCTCCGCCGTCGGCGTTGCTTCCCGTGGTGCTGTTTCCCGAGAGGGTGCTGTTGGTCAGCGTCACCGCGCCTGAACTCGCAGAAATCCCGCCGCCGTCGGCCCTTATTCCCGTAGTACTATTTCCCGAGACGGTGCTGTTGGTCAGCGTCACCGCGACATAACTCGCAAAAATCCCGCCGCCGTCGGCGCCGCCTCCCGCCGTATTGTTTCCCGAGACGGTGCTGTTGGTCAGCGTCACCGCCCCTGACAGCGCATAAATCCCGCCGCCGTCGGCGCTTATTCCCGTAGTACTATTTCCCGAGACGGTGCTGTTGGTCAGCGTCACCGCGCCTGAACTCGCAGAAATCCCGCCGCCGTCGGCGTAGCTTCCTGCGGTACTATTTCCGGAGACGGTGCTGTTGGTCAGCGTCACCGCGCCAGAACTTGCAACGATCCCGCCGCCGTCGGAGTACCCTCCGGTAGTACTGTTTCCTGAGACGGTGCTGTTGGTCAGAGTCACTGCGCCTGAAAACGCATAAATCCCGCCGCCGGCGGCACTGAATCCCGCCGTAGTGTTTCCCGAGACGGTGCTGTTGGTCAGCGTGAGGGTGCCTGTGGAATCGAAACGGATGCCACCACCGCTGTGAGTCGTTGCAAACGGTACGTTGCTGGCAGTCGTGCGGCCTCCGGTGATTTTCAGACCTGCCAGCGTGACGTTGATCTGGCCTCCACCGATGACGTTCAGCACACGAGACAACTGGTTCGCGTTGATGCTGAGCTGCGTCTGTCCGGGGCCGTTGATCGTGACGGACTCCGTGATTCCGAGTTCTCCCAGCCTCAACACGATCGATGCCGGGCCGCCCGTGAACAGCGATGGTGCAAACGTGATTGTGTTCGTGCCAATGCTGCCGTTGGCAAGACCGATCGCTTCACGAAGACTCAAATCCCCGGCACTATAGTTACCATCGTTCTCGTCCTGATTGGTATCTACGATCAGACTCAGACCAGCCACCGTCTGCCGCTCATACGCTCCCATGTCGACCTTGACACCCGATGTTCGCAGAAACGGAGTGCCTCGCTGGTCGTTGAAGAAATCGTTCGCGAGACTGTCGCTGCCTCGATCGATCGCCGGGCTGGTGCTCAGCAACGCGTGAGTCTGTGTCGGCCCGCCGTTGTTGGCGAGCGGGTCAAGCTGCGGGTTGATCGCCGCACCCGCGTTGTCACCACCGATGAGGTTGCCGTTCGCTCCGGGAGTTGTCCCAACGGTCGCCGTCAGCCCCGTGCCATTGTTGCGGCCGATCAGGCTGTTGGTAACGATGAAGGCGTCATCGACATTCGGTGACTTGCGAACGTCCGGAGCCGTGCCAGAGACATCGGTATTCCTGGCGACGATGCTGTTGGTGATGGTGACGGGTGAGGAAAAGCTGAAGATAGCTCCGCCCACACTTTGTTTTGCATCGTTTAACGTCAGCGTGCTTTGGCTGATCGACACCGCACCGGAACCTGCGTAAATGGCCCCGCCATCGGCACTACTTCCCGCCGTTGAGTTTCCTGAGAGCGTACTTTGGCTGATCGTCACCGCACCGGAATATGCGAAAATGGCCCCGCCTTGGGCACTAACTTCCACCGTTGAGTTTCCTGAGAGCGTGCTCTGGCTGATCGTCACCGCACCGGAAAATGCGTAAATGGCTCCGCCTTCGGCACTACTTCCCGCCGTTGAGTTTCCTGAGAGCGTGCTCTGGCTGATCGTCACCGCACCGGAATCTGCGAAAATGGCCCCGCCTTCGGCATTACCTCCCGCCGTTGAGTTTCCTGAGAGCGTGCTTTGGCTGATCGTCACGGCTCCAGAGTCGGAGTGAATGGCCCCGCCTCGGTGGTTATCACCAGTCGTGGAGTTGTTGGCGAGCATGCTGTTAGTCACCTCCGTCGAGCCGATGGAAAAGATCGCTCCACCATTGCCGTTGGCTGTGTTGCTGCTCATCGTGCTGCTGCCGGTCACCGTCACGTTGCCACCCGCGTGGATCGCTCCGCCATGGGTTGACGCCGTGTTTTCGCTGATCGTGCTGTTCGTCACGGTGACGTTGCCGTCGGCATGGATTGCCCCGCCCTCGGTTGTCGCCGAGTTGAGCCGCACGCTACTGCCGCCGGTGATCGTCACGTTGTCAGCTTTGATCGCTCCTCCGCGTTTCTGTGACTGATTGCTTTCGAGCGTACTGCCGGTAATCGTCACATCGCCCTGCCCACCGAATCCCGCGTAGACCGCTCCGCCATCGTTGCTCGCGACATTGCCATCCACGTTACTGGAAGTGATCGTGACGTCGCTGTTACCGTTTGCGTAGATGGCTCCACCCCAGTCAGCCGAGTTACCGCTGATCGTGCTGCCAAAAACCGTCAGGCTCCCGCCTTGCACGAAGATCGCTCCGCCATAGGCGTCGGTCCCGGTCGTGTCATCGACCGTGTTTGTGGAGAGCACGCTGCTGGATATCGACAAGATCCCGGTCGAATTAAAGAGTATCGCACCACCCCTCTGCGTACCGGCCCCCGCGACGCGACCGTTTTTCAGCGTCACCCCGGAAATCGAGACGTTCACGGCGGAACCGCCGATGTCAAAGATCCGCGAGTTCAACTGAGCGTCAATGACCGTGGCGGTGGAGCCGTTGCCGGTGATGGTGAGGGATTCAGTGATCGTGAATTGGGTGCCTCCTAGGTCAAACTCTGTTCCATTGGTGGATGGTGCAAAGACGATTTGATCGGCTCCCGGCGCTCCATTGGCCTGGCTGATGGCACTCCGCAGTGTACCTGCGGCTGTTGTGTCGGCCGTTGAGGTGACAGTGAAAACCGCCAGAAGGGCTCTGGTTTCCAGTGGCTCCGTGGCTGAATTCCCGCTTTTTCGGCGTTTGCGGGTTCGTCGAACCGTGGACGCCAACGCTCGGGAGACCAAATTTCGAAGGGTGTTCTTAGAAATCATGGCTGAGTTCACATTTCGAGGTCAAAAACGGGATCGAGAGGCCTTGTACACCAAGTACGCAGCCAGTCTTCCGGTTCTTCCGCAAAATGGAGAGATTCTTTTTTGCCCCCCGGCGAGCGGCATTTGTGATTGCCGATTTTGGATTGCCGATTTGCGATTGAATGCAGATGTACAGATCTGCAATCTGCAATCCAAAATCCAAAATCCAAAATCCCACATCGCCCTGCCGCTCGCCGGGACTGGGTTTCGGCGAGCGGTAGACTGACGTCGTCAGCGAGACAACCGTACTCTTACCGCCTCGGGCGCGACGGTACACAGAGTACGTTATGCTATCGCCGTAGCTGCCAAGACGACGTTGTCACAAGCTACAGGATCTCACGCAATCGGAAGTCGCCAAACAAACCGATGAGAACGCTGTCGTTGCTATTGCCCGCCACCAGCGGGATCGTCGTCAAACCGCCCTTCAGACTGAGGCTGCCCACATTCTGCGCGACGATTCCGTAGTTATCGCCGCTCGCCGGGGTACCAAAGGCCTGACCGCCAATGGTCACGCTCGTGATCCTTGAGGCCAGGGTTGCCACGTCCTTGAAGCCGTTAACGCCGTTCGTGCCGGGCATCTTTGCGTCGTCTTGAGTTCCGAATCTGCCGTCAGCACCTGCCACAGCTCCCGCGACCAGGTTGCTGGCGATCCAGTCGTGACCGACGATGACGGGACCGATCTGGGCGTCGGCATTTCTCGGCGTTCCAAAGATATCATATCCGGCCAGGATTCGGGAAAACTCGACACGCCCGTTGACGGTCAGCTGGCCAATCGCAAGGTCCGTCGTTGCTGTGGGCACGCGCTGACCACGAGCCATGATGACCACACTGTGCGTCGCGTTGCCGATCAGGCTGCCCCTGATCGTGGCGACTCCGATGTCATTGGTGACGCTGATGGCTCCGTTTTCACTGAAGGTTCCCGACGTGGTGTCCGTTCCGGCGATAATGGAACCACCAATCGTCAGTGTGCCGACTCGAAGCGCCTGAACATAGCCACTGCGCGTCAAACTCGCAGCTCCGGTCGCTGACCCGCCGCGAATGTTTCCATTGATCGTGACCGTTGTTATGTCCCCGGCAGCGAGGATGGTTCCACTGTTCAAGCTGGCCGTGCCCCCAATCAACGAGCCACCAATCGTGACACTGGTCAAATTCGCCCCCGACGTCAACGTTCCTTCTGTCTTGATCGTTCCGCTAAAGAGTCCGCCGCCGCCTCGCACGTCACCAGTGACATTCACGGCCCCCATGTCGGAGACAGAATTCACTAAACCGCTGTTTGGACCGCTGCCACCCATCAGTGAACCGCCGATCGTAACGCTTGCCAGCTTACCATTGCTCATTATCGCGCCAGTCGCCTGAAGGTTCTGAACGGCATTGAACGAACCTCCCTGAACGTTGCCCGTAATCACCACTGGCCCCATGTCAGCCTGTGAAAAGATCAAGCCGCTGCCCGCACCCGTGCTGCCAATCACCGAACCGCCGACGGTCACGCTTGCGATTCCCCCATTGGTTCGGATTTGCCCACTGTTGGACGCGCGGCCCCCTCTGACGTCACCCGTGATCTTGACCGCACCTATAGACAATCCTGACTGGACACTGCCACTATCGCTTCCACTGTTCCCGGTGAGTGATCCTCCTATCGTGACACTTGCCAACGCTCCACTGGCGAAAACAGCGCCGCCTCCGGAACCACTGCTGCCGCGCACATCACCAGCGACGTTAACGGCCCCCATGGCCACGCTTGAGACGACCTTTCCACTACCGTTGCCCCCGCCTCCGATGAGTGATCCGCCAATTGTCACATTTGTCATTCCGCCATTGCCGAAAATCTGACCGCTGTTTGTTGCACTTCCGCCTCGGATGCTGCCTGTCACAATGACGGGGCCCATTGCGGCGCCTGAAACAACCTTTCCACTTTCATTGCCCCCGCCTCCGATGAGCGATCCGCCGATCGTAAGACTTGTCATGGCGCCACTGACGAGAATCTGACCGCTGTTTGTTGCACTTCCGCCTCGGATGCTGCCTGTCACGATGACGGCGCCCATTGCCGCGTTTGAACGAACCCTTCCACTATCGTTGCCGCCGCCCCCGATGAGCGATCCGCCGATCGTAAGGCTTGTCACGGCGCCACTGGCGAAGATCTGGCCACTGCCTGCTGCACTGCCGCCCTGAACATTGCCCGTAACCTTCACGATTCCAACGGTTAACGCGGAAGCAACCCTGCCACTGTCGACTCCCGAACCGCCAATCAACGACCCGCCAACCAACGGCCCGCCGATTGTTACGTTTCCAATCTTGCCTTCAATGGATTGAATAGAACCGGTGCTCACTCCACTGCCACCAAGTACATCACCCGCTACCGTGACCGCCCCAATGTCCTTTATGGCCACAACGATGCCAGCTCCGTCCAGGTTTCCACCAATCAGCGATCCGCCGATTGTTACGCTTGCAAGGCTGCCCGCTGAGATGATCAAGCCACTACTTTGTCCTTCCGAACCTCCTGCCAGATCTCCTTTGATCGTGACCGGCCCCAGGTTCTTCGCGGTCTGAATCGCTCCGGTAAATCCACTGGCGCCGCCAAGCAGTGACCCGCCAATGGTGACACTCGCAACACCACCTTCCTCGGCAAAAACTGATCCACTGAAGAGTCCGTTACCACCGATCAGGGACCCGCCGATCGTGACACTGCCCAGATTGCCGAAACCGCTGACAACTCGACCGCTGCCAGTTGCGTTTCCAACAATATTGCCTGTGATGGCCACCGGCCCTATATCCAAACGTGAGACGACGAGTCCCGATGCATCGCCTTCTCCACCAAGAAGCGATCCCCCGATGGTGACACTTGCGATCCCGCCGTTTTCGGAGCGAATGAAGCCACTGTTTTGACCGGTGGCACCGCGAACATTCCCCTTGATGCTGACAGCCCCCAGATTGCCTGGTGCGTAAACCAGTCCGCTGAAAGCGCCCGCGCCACCGAAGAGTGAGCCACCAATTGTCACGCTTGTGATGCTGACGTTCGAAACAACCGAACCCGCTGCCTGATCCTCAGTCGTCTCTGACGCACTGAATGAACCGCCCCGGACATCGCCGGTGATTACGACCGGTCCCATGGTGCCAACCGCAGAGACCTGCCCGCTGTTCCGAGCGCTCCCGCCGATCAGCGATCCGCCGATTGTGACGCCCGCCAGCTTAGCGGAAGACTGAATCGCCCCACTTCTTCCAGCGTCTCCGCCCTGAACGTCTCGTCCGATATTGACAAGCCCCATGTCCTTGAAGGACTGAAGTCTTCCACCGATGAGTGACCCACCGATCGTTACGCTGCCCATGAGCCCATCGGAGACGAGAAGACCCGAGCTACTGACCTTTCCAATGACATCACCGGTGATGTTCACGGGACCCATGTCGCCGATCGAATTGATCAGCCCGCCACTGGTTGTTTCACCGATCAGCGAACCGCCAATCTCGATGCTCCCTATGCTTCCGAATACAGTGAACCTGACATCTTTCATGTCCGTTTTGGACTTTATTGACTGCAGTGTCCCATTGATCTCACTGAAGAGATCCGTCGCCCCTGTGAAAGTACCGAACCGACCCATCGAATGCACCGTGAGTGCTCCCAGTCCCAGTGTCGTTCCGACCGCATCTCCCGCCAGAATCCGGCCCAGGTCCCCATCGACCGTGACGGTGCTGATGTCACGGCCAGTGGCATTGATTTGCCCAAGCGCTGCAAATCCGTCACCGCCGGAGGTCGCACTTCGGACGGCCGTCGTTGTAATCGTCGTTCCGGCGGCCGCGGGAAGCGAGGCAAGATTGATGGAGCGAAGTTGCTGTTTGCCTGCGTTGGATCCATTGACTGTGCCGGTATCGAACGTGAAAACGGAATCGGCCACCGTCGCATTGGTCAGAATCGGCCTGGAGAAACTGACCGTGACATTGTCTCCGTCAGTGTCCTGGTACGTGAGTGTCGTCGTATTGACAAGTGTCGCCAGCAAAAGACGGCTTTCCAGATGGTCACCGGCTGCCAACCTGATCGCCTGTCGACGTCGTTTGTGGACGTTTTTGCCAAAAATTGATGACCATGTGGACCGCAGTGTTTCGCGAAGTGAACCCATTTTCCGCCCCTCGTTTCAGTAGTGATCAAACAACGACAGAACGATTACGCAGCAAGGCTTCCGCTTCTTCCGCAAAATGGAAAGATTTTTTTGAGGGTGCTTTTTCGACGGAAACACACGGCGAGCGGCACTTTTGATTGCCGATTTTTGATTGCCGATTTGCGATTGAATGCAGATGTACAGATCTGCAATCTGCAATCTGCAATCCAAAATCCCCACGACGCCCTGCCGCTCGCTGAGGTTATGGTTTGACCGGCACTCGCGCGACACGAAACCCGAGGTCGTAATAGGTGTAGTTTTCTGGCGGTGCTTCGATGCGGGAAGTTCGGCCACCAGCAGCCGAATCATTCCAACCGCCAGTATGCAGAAGACGCGATTCCGTGTTCAGCCATTGGGCTTTGTCGTCACACCACTCCGCAACGTTTCCATGCATGTCATAAAGCCCCAGTTTGTTGGGGGCAAACAAACCGACTCGACACGGACGGTTCCAGCCCAACTCCCGAGCAAAGTTGGCGTGATCTGGCAGCAAATCATGCCCCGGCGACGGGGCGTAGAATTCAAACTCCGCTTCTGACGCATCCTTCATCGGACCACCACGACACGCATACTGCCATTCGGCTTCCGTCGGAATTCGATAAGTCCAGCCAGGCTGCTGATCCAGTTCGTTCAGTCGCTTGAGAAACTCCTGACAGTCCAGCCAGGAAACTCGCTCCACCGGCAAGTGTTTCAGAATATCGTCAGGCAGCGACTTCACTTCATTGGCACCGTCGGCATTTCGAGCAAACCAACTGGGATTGGTGCCCATCACCTTGAACCATAGCTCCTGAGTCACCTCAAAGGATCCCAGATAGAAGTCCTGTTCAAAGACGGTTTCATGCTTCTCCATGGGCCGTTCTTCCGTTTCCCTGCGAATCAACCACGCCTTGCCTTTGGGAACTTGCGCAAACTCCATCCCGATATTGTTCGTGAAGGCCGCTGGCACAGGACGATCACTGGCTGCGGTGTTCAACTCCCGCAAAACATCGGCCGCTCGCTGGTTGTTGATGCGAACCAGTGTCTTGATTTCTCGCAGCATCTCCAGATCACGTTCCGGAACAATGTCGAACGTGGCCGAGGTCAAAGGCATCTCGCGAAGAACCGAGAAATCAGTGATTCGGCTTCCCCCCGCCATGAACTCCTGCAGCTTCGCGCCGGCAATTGGACTCAAATCAGACACATGCGTGTTTTCACAAAGCAACCTCTTCAGGGGCATGCCCCTGAGGGGTGTGAGATCTGAAACTTCCGAGACACTGCAACATAGGAACTCCAGCGGAGCACCCGCCAACGGCGATAGATCCATCGGCTTGCCGTTGCCACCGATATTCAGTTCCGTTAGCGGCATGCCCTTGAGCGGCGAAAGGTCCGATCCTCTCCACGACCGGGCCCACAGAATTCGAAGTGGCATTCCGGCGAGCGGACTGAGATCAGAAACAGGGCAATCGTTGGCATGCAACTCCTCAAGTGGCATCCCCATGAGCGGCGACAGGTCGGACACTCGCGGGCTGTAATAGATATAAAGTCCGGTGAGCGGCAAACCCTGCAGCGGAGAGAGGTCTGAAATTCCGTTGTCCGGCGAGTTGTTCCCTACCATGCGTAAGCCGCGAAGATGCGTCATCTGGCGAAGCGGGCTGAGGTCAGTTACGTTCTCCGTTTTGAAGTCGAGTCCCACCAGCCGTCCGTTTTCCAGCATGGGGATCATCGCCCCGTCAAAACCAGGATTGGCCTTCTTCATCGCTTCGATCACCGTGGCGAACTGCTCAACGCCCGAAGTCAGCAACTTCGAATCGATCATGCCCTTGCCGTCCTGAACGACTCGAACTTCGCCGTCGAGCACTTCGATCTTGAGCACGATCTGATCGCCCTTGCGAACGACCAGCTTGTCGGTTTCAAATTCGAAGTCCTTTCCGTCCGGTTGTGGCTTTCTGATCTTCAGATCCACCTTGCCCGGCGTCAGCGTCACCGGCTGATCGTACGCGCCAGTAACTCTGAGTTCTCCGTTGCCGAAGGCCAGCATGATCGACGGGTCATTAGACTCGATGCGAACGACCTTGCCATCCGGCGTTTTCCAGAAGAAAACTTCTCCCACGATGAAGACGAGGGCTGCGATGCAAACCGCTGTGGCAATCTTCAGGGCACGGCTTATCTTCAGACGAGCAGGCTGCGTCGCCGGGGCCGGCAAAGCACTGATCGGCTTCGAAAAGCCCAGCAGCGTTTCACAACCGACTCCTGCCAGAGTTCCGTTCTCCACCATCATCTGGGCGTTAAGAGATTGCTCGATGTGGCGTAAACGTTCAACCACATCGCGAGCCGACTGTAGCCGCTGAGCTGGATCTTTCTCTAACAACTGCATCGTCAAATGTGACAGCTCCGCCGGAACCGCTTCGTTCCTCTGGTTCGGCGTGGCCGGCGTGTTCAATGCCAGCGCCATGAGAACCCCGACGGTCGTGTCGGCTTTGAAAGGAATCTCGCCGGTACACAGCACATACAGGACGCAGCCCAGCGAAAACAGGTCCGCTCGCGAATCAATTGGCCGATCAGCCCGCGCCTGCTCCGGAGCCATGAACGCCGGCGTGCCGACGATCGTCCCGAACTCCGTGATATTGATATCTTCAACTTCCGCACGAGCCAGCCCGAAGTCCAGAATCTTGACTCGCATCGACCCGCCGGGCGTTCGTTCAAGCCAGAGATTGCCTGGTTTGATGTCGCGATGAACCAGCCCCTTATCATGAGCATCTGCAAGGCCGCGCGCGATGTCACGAACGATCCGGATTGTTTCCGCGATACTGAAGCGTCGGCCGCCTCGAAAGGCATCCTCCAGTGATTCGCCCTGCAGCAGTTCCATCGCCAGATACGGCACGCCGTTGATTTCATCGACCAGATAAACCGTGACGATATGATCGCTCTTCAAACTGGCCGCCGCCCTGGCTTCACGCAGAAAGCGATCCCGAGCAGCCGGAATGCTGGCAATCTTCGGCAGCATCACTTTGAGGGCAACTTTGCGACCGAGCTTTGGATCTTCCGCCAGAAAGACGGCTCCCATCCCGCCTCGGCCCAGCACCTGCAGAATTCGATAGTGCCCGAGGCGACCGATTTCATCAGCCTGCTCAGCCGGTTGCAGAAAACCGAGCCCCAGATCGTCCAGCGACAGATTCTGATCACGCGACAGCCCATCAGTACTGAGCCGCACCGCCGAATCACTATTGGGGATCATTTTCAGGGCAGCGATCAAATGCTGCGGAACACTGGCGTTGATCAGGTCCGCCGTGGCCTCCGTGCTTCGCAGTGTCTCAACCAGCGTATCCGAGGAAAACAGCGTTTTGGCCTGTGACTGACAATGTCCACACCGCTCCAGATGCTCCGCCAGCGCAGAGAGATCCGGCTCGTCGACACGACCATCGATCAATTCTCTCAGCTTTCCTGGTGGCGGACATGACTGGCTTGGCGGCATACAGCCTTTAACTCCCTCGAAATTCATTGAATCAGCAGGAGTACGCAACGGTCGCCGATCTTCTTCCGGAATCTGCGCAGAAAATGAGCCTACTCCAGGATTTGGTGTAATTCCTGACGCAGACGGCTCAGAATCTTGGACTTGATGCCATAAACCGTCCCAGGACTGAGCCCCATCGCCTCAGCGACTTTCTCCGGCGGCTGTTCTTCCAGAACATAAGCCCGAAAGACCTGTTGCTGAAGTAAGGAGAACTCGCCCTCAATCAGTCGAAATGCCTGCCGAATCAGGAATCGAGTATCCTCCTCCTGAGCCAGCTGCTCACTGAAATCGGACACGCTGCAATCAACGCCGGTCAAGCCTGCAGAATCTCCACTGATCGAATACCTCTGGCGCAAGCGAGAGCGGTAACGATTCAGGAAAATGGTTCTGAGCCAGGCATGAAAGCTCCTGCCCGAATCGTATTCAAACTCGGGCAACTTGCGCCATAGAATCAGGAAGACATCCTGCACCAGATCCCCGCTGTCCGAATCCTGTTCGCCCAGTTTCTGAGCCCAATGATACAACAACGGTGTATACAGATCGACAAATCGTCCCCAGGCAGCGACCTCGTCGGTCCTGCGGAGTCGGTAGAGAAGACTGACCGGAGTTGCAAACATGCAGGCTGGTGGATTCCCGGGAAGCGGCGTTGAACGATTTGATTGTTCGTGCCTTTTCCAATTTCGTTCTGTTGGTGGTACGAAAAAGCCACCCCCAGAGCAAGCTCCAGACACTACCGCTTCGCGCACAAACTCAGAATCGCTTCCAGACTCACGGGAATAGCAACAGACGTACACATGACCTGTTCTCATGATACCGCGTGCTGAGGCAATGGATGCCTGCCGACGAACCAGTCGCAGATTGCCGATTGCAGATTTTCGATTGAACGCAGATCTCCAATCTCCAATCTCCAATCGGCAATCGGCAATCGGCAATCGGCAATCGGCAATCCAAAATTCCCACATCGCCCTGCTGCTCGCCGATGGAGAGGGATAGTTACAGGACGTCGATCAACTCTCCGGCGAACAGGTCCGCGATGACGTCGTCGACTGCTCGGAAGAACCAGTCTGTGTCAGTTCCACCGTACAGCACATCATCCTCGCCCGCGTCATTCAGAACATTGATAGTGGCTTTCAGGGAAACCAACGGACTCCCCACACCAGCTCGCAGATTGGTGATCCGGGCTGCATACGCATTGCCGGAAATCCACTGCGTCCGAAGTGTATCGAGATTGCTCAGACTGGTATCGCTCGCTGTACGTCCCGCGATCAGGATGTCATCGCCGGCGTCGCCCTTCAGAATGTCCAGTCCCAGACCGCCGATCAGGATGTCGCGACCACTGCCGGCTTCCAGAATGTCGCCACCCTCCATGCCGACCAGAATATTATCGCCAAGGCCGCCCGTCAGTCGGTTTGCGACAGTATTCCCCAACAGCGTATCGCTGCCCGTGCCGCCCACTGCGTTCTCGAATGTGCTGAGAGAATTCAGCCTCAACGTGCGATTTAAATTCACCGGCTGAATCGAAGTCGAGCCAAGATTCAGCACCACGCTGCTCGTCAAATAGGCGAAGTTCAGGGTATCGGTGCCTTCGTTCGCATTCTCCGTCACTTGATCGGCTTCGGCTGTGGCGGTAGGAACAAACATGTAGGTATCGTTGTTGGCTCCACCGAGCAGTTTGTCGCTGCCCGATGACCCGAGAAGTTTGTCGTCGCCGGCACCGCCAATCAGAGTATTGTTCAGAGTGTTCCCGAACAGCGTGTCAGCACCGCTTCCACCGTCGAGATTCTCGAATACCACAGCGGAATTCAGCTTCAGCGTACGATTGGCATGTACAGGCTGAACCGACGTTGAGCCCAGATTCACGACGACGCCGATCGTCAGATAGCCAAAGCTCAACGTATCAATGCCCTGGTTCAGATTCTCGCTCACCGTATCGGCTTCGGCGACGGTGGTCGGGACAAACATGTAAGTGTCGTTGTCGGCCCCACCGTACAGCAAATCATTGCCACCGGCACCAAGAAGCTTGTCGTTCCCGGCATTGCCCGACAGAGTATTATCCAGACCATTGCCGAAGAGCGTGTCAGCACCGCTACCGCCGACGATGTTCTCAAACACACTCGCGGAATTCAGCTTCAACGTGCGATTCGTATGCACCGGCTGAATTGACGTCGATGCGAGATTCACAACGACACTGCTCGCCAGAAACGCGAAGTTCAGTGTGTCGGTGCCATCATCCGCAGCCTCGGCAAGAGTATCAGACTCTGCAACGCTGGCTGCGGCAAAAACATAAGTATCTTTACCGGACCGGCCTGCTAAAGTGTCGCTGCCATCTGCTCCAGTAAGCTGGTCGTCTCCAGCTCCACCCGTCAACGTGTCATCTCCCGCTCCACCGTCGATCATAGTTGGCAGAAGAACGTTACTGTTAACTGTCACAACATCATGACCTGCGAGTGCGTTGATAATGATTCCGCTGACTCTGGAGGGCGCAAATGGAAACACCACGCCGTTCAGAACGACATTGAGGCTGACCGTCGCGCCGGCGACCGAAGTCACAGTGATTGTATCTGCGAGCGAGGACCCTGAAATCTGGAGAACTGAGCCAAGAAGCTGCACCGGCCCGTCTGCGAGGAATCGCTGGGCATAGACGCCCAATTGGTCCACGTCTGGGCTTTCCCATACAACAACAAAATTACCACTCGCGTCCATACCTACGACCGGATTGATCTGATCAAGTGTAGTACTCAGGTTGACACGGAACTCGCTCCCCTGTGGAGCCCCGGCTGCAGTATATCTCTGGGCATAGATGCCCGATGATCCTCCCGGATCTTGTCCTCGACTTAGCCACGTGATAACGAAATCACCGTCATCGTCCATTGCTGCAGCGGAGTATTCCTGGTTGGACAGAGTCTCCGAGTTGACTTTGAACTCGCTGCCCTGAGCGCTGCCTGCGGAATTGTACCGGCGCGCGTAAATTCCATTCTCACTGGAGTCCTGAAACCAACTTGTCCAACTGATTACAAAATTGCCGTTATGATCGATTGCCACCGTTGGGTCGATTTGGTTCCCAGCAGTAAAGCTGTTGACCTGAAACTCGCTACCCTGAGCGACCCCTGAAGCATTGTAGCGCTGAGCACAAATCCCGAAGCCATCTCCGTCCTGCAGTTCGCTTTTCCAGGTAACGACAAAGTCTCCATCAAAGTCCATGGCGACTGTGGAGTAACGCTGGTCGCCTGTCGTAAATGTATTGACGCGAAATTCGCTTCCCAGTGGCGTTCCGGCCAGATTATACAGCCGAGCATAGACACCATCTCCCCCTCCGTCTTGATCAGTGCTGGTCCAGGAGACAACAAAGTTTCCGCTCGAATCCATCGCGACAGAAGAGTAACGCTGGCTTCCCGAGGTTGTTGTGTTAACCCGAAACTCTGCTCCCGCAGGCTCACCGCTCGCGCTATAGAGCCGTGCGTAAATACCGAATCCACCGCCATCCTGTCCGAAACTAGACCATGAGATCAGAAAACTACCACTAGCCATCGCCACGGCAGATTCCATTTGCCAGTTGCTGGTCGTGGTATTGACCCTGAACTCCGCCCCATTTGCTGCTCCCGAGGCGTCATACCGCTGCGCATAGACCCCGTATCCGCTCCCGTCCTGCCCATCGCTGGTCCAGGTCACAATGAAGTTTCCGGCAGCGTCCATTGCCACATTGGAAGTGTCCTGATACGAGGTCGTGTACGAGTTCACCTTGAACTCAAGACCAATCGGTGTAGCCGACAAGAGCACACGTGCCTCCATTTGCTCAGGGTGCGGAAGCCGCTCTGTGTACTCGCTCGCAAGTCTCCGCGGGTACGGATTCCCAATGCCACATGCCAACTGACGAACAAGAAAGCTGAGCCACGAAAGAGTTTGCGAAGGAAACATTGCTCTCGATGACCTCCAGAAAAACTGACAAAAACTGACGCCGCCGACATATGGCGTGCGTTCAAACTCACACTGAGAGACATCCCACTCACAGCGCTGGCAGACCGATATCGCCAAGTCGCAATAAACGGAACCCCTGAAGAACCAAGAACTAGCCATCGGACGAAATCGCCGTTCAAGACGTCATTCGGGACAGGCCTGGCGGCACAGAGAATCATTGGGTGCAAGGCCTGTACCGACGCCATTCGGCGGCTTGCGAGGATACCGACTGAACAAATTTCAGGCGGTCGTTTCCAAAGGGCATTTAATGAAATGCCACACCATCCACTGGTACAAAACGGCTCGTGTGAGCACTTTTTGTGCAGGAATTTCTGCTGGGCCGTATGAGGCTTCCAAAAGCAGGCAGCCGCAGATCATCACAGATGAGAATTGGGTAGACTCGGCGACTGTCGACTCTCACGAGTGTGCCCGAGCGTCGCACACTGTGCGAGCGGGCCGCATTTTTGTCCCAGCCGCCCGAGCTGAATCACCCTCATTGAGTGAACCTCTCAGTAACATTCCCGTGACTATCGTGTGAGCGAGGGTAGAGATTGTGCTCGAAATACAACGATGTACGATAAAAAACATCAGCGGGCGACCTGCCGTCAGCTACGCGTGTGTGCGATTCTAGATTTTTGATTGTAGATTCTTGACTGAACGCAGACCTGCAATCTGCGATCAGTAATCCAAAATTCCCACGGAGGGCTGAGGCCCTGCCGTTCGCCGGGGGAAGGGGACAGCTACAGCACCTCGATAGTCTCACCGGCGAACAGGTCGGTGATCACATCGTCGACTGCTCGGAAGAACCAGTCTGTGTCAGTTCCACCGAACAGCACATCATCCTCGCCCGCATCTTTCAGCACATTGATGCTGGTTTTCAAGGAAACCAACGGACCGCCCACGCCAGCTCGCAGATTGGTGATCCGGGCTGCATACGCATTGCCGGAAATCCACTGCGTCCGAAGTGTGCTGAGATTGCTCAGGCTGGTGTCGCTCGTTGTGCGTCCCGCGATCAGGATGTCATCGCCGGCGTCGCCCTTCAGAATATCCAGCCCCAGACCGCCGATCAGAATGTCGCGACCACTGCCGGCTTCCAGAATATCGGCACCCTCCAGGCCGACCAGAATATTATCGCCAAGGCCGCCCGTCAGTCGGTTCGCGACAGTATTGCCCAACAGCGTGTCGCTGCCGGTGCCGCCCACTGCGTTCTCGAATGTGCTGAGAGAATTCAGCTTCAGCGTTCGATTTAAATTCACCGGCTGAATCGACGTCGATCCAAGATTTAGCATCACACTGGTCGTCAGATAGGCGAAGTTCAGCGTATCAACGCCTTCGTTCGCATTCTCGGTGACTTGATCGGCTTCGGCTGTGGAAGTCGGGACAAACATGTAGGTGTCGTTGTTGGCCCCGCCGCGCAGTACGTCGTTCCCAGCAGCCCCGAGAAGTTTGTCGTCACCGGCATTGCCGCTTAGAGAATTGCTCAGACTGTTTCCAAAGAGCGTGTCAGCACCGCTACCGCCGACAATGTCCTCAAGCACACTCGCGGAGTTTAGCTTCAAGGTTCGATTCGTATGCACCGGCTGGATCGAAGTCGACGCGAGATTCACCACCACGTCTGTCGTCAGAAAGGCGAAGTTCAGAGTGTCGATGCCCTCATTGGCATTCTCCGTCACCTGATCGGCTTCGAGCACAGTGGTCGGGAAAAAATCATAGCGGTCGTTGTTGGCGCCACCCAGCAGTATGTCGTTGCCAGCGGCGCCGATGAGCCTGTCGTCTCCCGCACCGCCGGTCAGAGTATTATCCAGCCCGTTGCCGAACAGCGTGTCAGCACCAGAGCCACCAGTTGCATTTTCAATCGTGGCGGCCGAGCCCAGAATCAGGCTCAGGTTTGTGGCATGCACGGCCTGTGTTCCGGAGGTTGCCAAATTCAACACC
>CANHVD010000039.1 GCA_947463775.1 Planctomycetaceae bacterium
GACAAGAATCTCGATCCCAAGACCTGGTGCCGATTTCCAATCTTGTCGGGTGCGTTTCGTTACGAATTGAGCCGCCTTGGCGGAAAATAAAGCGGTAGTTCTCGAAGTTGCTCGTTTACCGTAGAGTGATGCGGATCTTCCGGCTAATTCAGAAAGCAGATACCCATGAAACGAGTCGACTTCATCAGCCCGGCTGCAAGACTGGAGGACGCTCTAAAACAACTGGAGGCGTCCTGGATGGCCACGAAAGAATCGTGGAACGATCCCATCAGCCAAAAGGTCGAAGACGATTTTCTGGTGCCACTGCATGGTCAGGTTCGCAGCATGCTGGACGCCGTCAACAAGATGGCTCTTGTAATGCGTAAAGCCGAGCAGGAATGCCTCCATCCGCGGGAAAGAAATGTTTCGTTGTAAGTGGCCATGCCACTATCGTGACTCTCTTTCCCCACCCGGGTTCACCCCGGTGGTCCACGTTCTTCTGCACCACTTCTCGTTCTGGTTCCGCCACAGCAGGCTTTAATGTGCACAGGCGTCTGGCCTGTGTTTCAGAGCCTCATCACCCAACTCAAACTTATCTCCTCTTATCCGGCCTTACCGAATCTCATGCAAGCTGAAATCATTGCCATCGGTTCAGAACTGACCTGCGGATCCAAGCTCGACACCAACAGTCAGTGGCTCAGTCGCGAACTGGAATCGCTGGGCTGGACCGTTTCGCGACACACAACACTGTCCGATGATATGAACGCGATAGTCAACGAGTTCCGCGCGGCTGCAGGGCGAGCTCGAGTCGTGCTGATTACCGGTGGGCTTGGGCCCACCCTGGACGACATTACTCGTGACGCGCTGGCAGAAGCTTTTCGGCAGCCGCTCGTTCGTGATGCGGAATCCTTGCAGCAGATTGAAGCCTTGTTCGTGGCTCGAGGAAAAGTCATGCCGGAACGAAATCATCGCCAGGCGGATCGTCCGGAGAAATCGCAGGCACTGCCCAACAGTTGCGGAACGGCTCCCGGGATTCTGATGCGAGTAGAATCGTCGACGGGACACTCCTGTTTATTGGCCGCGATGCCTGGCGTCCCGGCTGAGATGCGTCCGATGTACGAACGACAGATTCAGCCTCATCTGCTGGATAGCAGCATGGTGATGTGTCGTCGAGTCATTCGGACATTCGGCTACGGGGAGTCGGAAGCCGAACGTTTGCTGGGAGATTTAACAGCGCGTGGACGGAATCCCGAAGTGGGCATCACAGCCAGCGAAGCTGTGATTTCTCTGTGGGTGACCGCTCGTGCAACATCAAAAGACGCAGCAGAAGTCATGTGTGAAGACACAATGCGGTTGATTCGCGAGTGTTTGGGAGAAACGGTTTATGCCGAAGGAAATGCCGAACTGCATGAAGTTGTGGCGGAGTTGCTGACAAATCGCCGATTGCGAATCGGCTTAATGGAAGGATCGACCACCGGCGGTTTGATGGCTCTCTGGATGACTGAGCATCTCGCGCTCAGTGCGGTCGTGCAGGAAGCACGTGTGATCACCGGCCGCTGGAATCAGTCTGCCATAACATCAGCCGACAGTAACTCGCATGCAGTCGCAGACGCGTCAGAATGGCCAGCAATCGCAGCGCGGGTTGCCCGCGATGTACTTCAGAACCAGTCCGTCGATTATTTGTTGCTGTCATCACCGCACGAAGACGTTGCTTCTGAATCCGGAGTGACGTTGCGTCGAGGATCAGTGGCGATTGCGGGGCCGGACATGTTTCAGATTTTCGATACAACCATGTCCGGAAATCTCGCGATCTTCCGCCAACGAGCAGCTCGAACGGCCCTGAATCGCCTCCGGCTGTTCCTCACCGCAAAGTAATCCCCGGAAGCCAAAAGCATCCAGAGCCCGCATTGCCTTGAATCGATCATGGGGTTCGAAGCCGCAGATGATTCGAGGCAATCCGGGATGACTTCACGGAACGTCGCGCTGCAGTCTCAGCTGCCTTGGCGTGACACCAGGGAGCAGTCCTCCTGTCCGAAGCGGCCTAGCCCTCAGCCACTTCCACGTAGACCTTCAGGGCATCTCGATCTTCAACGAGCAGTCGCATCATTTCTTTGTAGTTATCGAGACCTTTCACGGGAGTCGTCAGGATTTTCTGAATGACACCGGGATAGGTTACTTCGCCCAAAGCCAGATCCGCGATTCCGGATTCGAAATGTCGAAAGTTGGCATTTACGGAACCCACCAACAACTTATTTCCCAGAACCCAGTTTAGATTGATGTGGTCACCGGGCACTTCGACCTTTCGTTGACCGCCGGTGATGCTGGTCCAGACGATGCAGCCGTTGTGGCCGAGAACCTGCATCGCCTCGAAAGCGATCGCACTGTTGCCGGTGGCTTCAATAATCAGGTCAGGCTTACCGTACTTCGCGGCGATCTCCGGCAGAGTCTGGTCGCCGGTGCTGATGTAGGTTGCTCCCAGACCCTCGGCAATCTCAGCCTTCAGATTTGGTTTCCGCCCGCGAGCCAACGTAAAGACTTCAAGGCCACGTAAACGCAGCACCAAAGTTGACAGAAGGCCAATCTGGCCTGCACCGGTCACCCACGCGCGTTTTGGCTGCCAAACCTGCAAGCGGCGTTGAGCCAGAAAGGCCTGTTCAACAGCTTTCGCGGCACAGCTCATAGGTTCGGCGAGCACATGCAAGTGCTTCAGACCCACCGGCATTCTTACGACAAACTCTTCGTCGTCGACGAAGTACTCAGTCAGGTAGCCATGGCGGAGGTTAATTCCACGTTCGTAGTATTGCTCCTCACTGGTAATATCGGAGCGCCCGATCTGGTCGTAAATTGAGCTGCCCGGACGTCGCACGGTACAGGTAACGTAATCGCCGGCTTTCACCTTTTTTACGTTAGGGCCGACCTCTTCCACGATTCCGAAACATTCATGCCCGATCACCAGGAAGTCGTAGCCGGGAGGAGCATTCCCATAAAGTGCATCATTGATTTCTCGGTCAGTCGCATCCACACCCACTTTAAGTACCCGAACCAGGACGCCTGTCCCGTTTGGCACATCGGTCACCGCCGGTTTAGCGAGGTCGGCGAGATGAACACTGTCGGGAGTGCCCGGACGGACTGCAATGGCTTTCATAGAGAACAACTCCGAGGATTCTAAATGCGACCAGCGACCTTAGCCGTTGGAACAAGGTGTCAGATGCAACCACAAGAAATCGTCAACTGCGAACGGATCCGGCGGCTGGTGTGACCGTCACGCAGCGAAAGTCGTTAGTCTTAAGTCTGCGTAAGATCTGCAGATTAAACGACTTGCGTCGGGGGCAATGTCTGTTCAATCGACAAAGACGATTCTCGGGGGATTCTAGGGGCTCGACATACAGTCACAAGTCATTTTTCGTCAAACCACCACCATCGGGGGCACGCTATGCCGCCCATGTTTTGCATAGCCCCCGTTCGCAATCGCTTATTTTATTCACCCCGCGTTACTGAATTGCCTCGGCGACGTCTCAAATAGTTGTTGTGGTGGGTAATTCGTCGACTGGTATAGCAATAAAAACGTAAAAACAGCACACTAAGCACAGAAGTGCGCATTGCGTCATCAGGCGTGAACGGCCTTCGGACCTCGTCGAGAAACGTTGACAGTATGCACTGCTCTGCTTGTGCATTCCTGGGATCCGGCGTTCCCAACAACAGGTTGCTCGTTATCGAGGCATTTTCAGTAAAACATCAGGAAGATCAGCCGGCCAAAGTGTCCGATGGATTCGGCCAGAAAGTATACGATGAAGGGTTCGTCAAAGTCATCTCAGTCTGGTGATAAGCGAGTCAGTCAGGTGGTTTTTGCCGACTCCGCGCAGTCGCAACCATCGCTGAAGATTTCTGAGATTCTGGTTCGTCAGAGGTGGGTCATTCTTGGCGCGATGAGCCTTGGATTGGCGCTCGCGTCGCTCTATTGGTCAAAAGCAAGAGTCTGGTATGAATCCAGCGCCAAGGTACTTGTCAGCCAGCGAGACCCCACATTGGCGTCTGGCGACAGTAAGGGCGAGAGCATGGTTGACGAGGATGTGCTCGCAAACCATATGGAGGTCGTTCGCAGTCGTCGCATCGTTGAGGGAGCGTTAAAGCGTCACGATCTGACAGAGTTGCCATCGATTCTGGAGCAAATCGCGGGCAAGAACAGGGATGCCGCGGATTACGTCATCAGCCACTTGAAGCTGAGTCGTGGTGGTGAAGGCACAGCGAAAGATGCACGAAGTCTGGCGATTCGCTTTGAGCATACCGATGCCGAGGACGCACGTCTGGTGCTTGAGGGCATCGTGGTCGAGTACCAGCTCTTCCTGAATGAGCAACTTTCCAAGGCGATGTCGGAAGCGAATTTGCTCGTTGAAGAAGCTCGCGACAGCCTTGAGAAGGAATTGTCGGAAGTTCAACAGGAGTTCATCAATGCCCGTCAAAATGCCCCTGTTCTTTATCAGGGTGAAAACAGCGGGAACATGTATGTCGAGGGATATCGTAAGCTGCACGAAGAACTTCTGGAGCTGGATATTCAGGAATCGGCCATTCGCTCTCGACTCGAAAAGGCGAAGGCAGTCCTGGCCAGTAAGGGCGAGGAAGGACAGATTCTTATAGAAGATCTCGGGATCATTGACACGGAGAGTCTGACGCGACTTGGAATCTTTTCTGGCATGCAGTCGAATGCTGCCAGAGGAACGGATTTTCTTTCAGGTCAGGCTGACCGTAATGAGCAGGCTCGTCTTACCAGCGACCTGATTGTCATGGAAACGGATCTGAGAAAGATGAAGGCCGATCTGGGTGGGAGGCACCCGGATGTGAAGAAGCTTGAAGACCAGATCCAATACATTTCAGAGAAGCTTGCCGAGCGTGAAAAGGGTCTCAAGCCCAGCCTTGAAGCCGTTGAACTCACCCCGCGTGGGCTGCTGTCAGCATACATTGCGTTCCTCGAAAAAGATGCAACGGAAATTTCGGAGACGCGTGTTGAGCTGACCACCAAGATGAACGACGCTGAAAGACTCGCTCGACAGCTTGTAGAGTATGAGCTTAAGGAAGGCATGATTAAGTCCAGGGTTGATCGAACTCAGACTTTGTTCGATGGGCTGGTTGAGCAATTGAGGGGGCTCGATGTGGCCTCGGGAATGCATGGCTACATTCATGAGCTTCTTGAGTCACCTCGTAAAGGTGTTGAGATTTGGCCAAGCCTGGCTCTGTGCGGGGTTGGTGGGATGATGATCGGATTGGTTGCAGGGTTGTTTGCGTCCTTGCTCATTGATCAGCTCGATACTCGTTTCCGCACATCATCCGAAATTGACAGTGCGATCGGTCTGCCGATTCTCACGAGAGTGGGAGGCTTCAAAACCGAAGGCGCGTTCCCAATTGTTGCTGACAACTCCCCTGAAGGAGAGTCCTTCAGAATCCTCCGCACTTTGTTGCTGACCGACATTCGTGCTGGGAATCTCCGTGTGATCTCTGCGACAAGCCCGCTGCCAGGAGATGGTAAGACCACTATTCTGGCCAACATTGCAGCCTCTTTCGCAAAACTCAACATGTCTGTTGTCATGATTGAGGGTGACATGCGAAGGCCGACGTTCCATAAGAGATTCAATGTTCCTGATGAACGAGGACTCTCGGATGTTCTGAAGGGCAAATGCAGTCTTGACGATGTCCTCATTCCGTCCGGTGTCGCAAATCTTACATTGATGACTTCGGGCACTGGGGCTGCTGACCCATCAGAGCTTCTGCAGAACTCTGTGTTCGATGAGTTGCTGGTTGCACTGAAAGCTAAGTTTCAGCTGGTGATTATTGACGTTGGTCCGGTACTTGCTGTATCTGATCCGGTCATCGTCGCGCAGAAATCTGACGGAATGCTGCTGGTTGTTCGATCGTCTAACGACACTCGCCAGCAGGTTATTGATACGGTCGAGACACTTCGGTCTGCGAATGCGAAGATGTTGGGATGTGTTGTCAATACCTATGGTAGTGGCCACGAGTTTGAACGCAGAGGATACTACGGCTATTACTACTCGGACAAGAACGGTAAGGGTGGAGATCCTTCTGGAAAGCCTCTGCTCTCGTCAAGGAATGCCGAATAGATTTGACAGCACCAGACGCTAAAACAAAAAAACGCGATGAAGGTTTACCCCTCATCGCGTTTTTTTTGTTAGTCCGGATCAGTCAATGGCTAGTTTATCAGTACGCTGAAGTTGAACCAGTTCACGAGTGAGTTGAATGCTGTCTGATGCGGTTTGAACTGCAGCATTACGACGTCGTTGGGCTGGATCAGGATACGCTCTTTTTGATCCACCATGGCTCGGGCAAGGTCCACTCGAATCGGCAACTGGCGACCATCCGGTAATTCTCGCAGAATGATGACCCGAGACGGTCGAACGATCTGGCCCGGCGAACCTCCGGAGAGAACTCCACCGTCTTGTCCCAATGGTCCACCCACTGAACCATTTGCCAGAGCAACAGCCTCAATTACGTCGATGTCCTGGTCTCGTGGCAGCGGGATCTTGGCACCCGAAACAAGTCCACCGACATAGAAGTATTCTTCTCGGCGAGGCACATACACCACGTCTCCGTCTTCGACCACAACGTCTTTCATAGAGAAAGACACCCCTTCTCCCGGGCATCCCGTCAGGGGAATTCTTACGACTTGTCTGCTGGTTTCATCGCTCTCGCTGTAGGATGCTGCCATCGTCTGCAATTCTGCGGACGTGATTGCGCGAGGATCAACAAGGCCAGAGCGTTTGAAGACCCAGATTTCCCGGGCAGCATCTGTGCCAGGCAAGCCTCCAGTAACCGACAGAGCATGCAGCACATCGTTCTCATAGACCGGCAGGTCGACGACATCAGCCGATCCTCTGTGGATATGGTCCACCTGACCGGGGGCCACCAACTGCACAGCTGGATTCGGGGTGTCTTCTCGCAGGACAACGATACGATGCACTCGCGCGGTGACGAGAGAAACAATGACTCTCTCGCTTTCTTCCTTGGTGATCTGCTGATCGCGGTAGGCGTTCTTCACGGCCGTGGTTGCCTCGGGAAGTGTCAAGCCACTCAGTTGCACCTTGCCAACTAAAGGTAGCTCGACGGATCCGTCCTGGTTCACCAGAACCGGAAGTCCAGCTGTGGCACCGACGACACTGCCGTGCGGAGGGTAATACCGCTGGTTGATTGGCTGAGTTCGCTGCAGAATTGGAGTGTCTTCAGTTCCCGGTGGAAGTACACCGAACACATAGACACTAAGTTGATCACCGGCTCCGATGATGTGAGAAACCGGCTTCTCCTGCCCCAGTGCGGTGAAGGGGAATACCTGGCGGCCTTCTTTTGGCTCTGCCGCAAGATGTCGTGGAAGACGACTTGCCGGGACCGATTCATGGACATCAGTGATTGCATGACACCCCACCGATGACGCCATACTCAGCGTAAGAATCCCGCCCACAGTTCTGGACAGCAGTCTGGCAGCTAACGACTTATCTTTCATGGTATTCGTCCTTGATTCCGTGCTGAACTTTCCTGATGGCCCGATGAGTATTCCGTTCTCGGCGCCGTCTGAGCGGCACGTCGCATGCCGCCGTAATCCATTCCCGGGAGAACGATCAAACAGATCGCCCCAGTCACACCGCCAGCTATTCGCCTGCGACCTGTTCCTGATCAGCACTGTGAGAAGCATTCCTCACCAACTGATCGACATAATTGACTGCTGGTCGCTTGTATCCCGCGACAAGTCTCTGGGTCGCAGAGGGCTGTGTCTTTTCAAGCTCAGTGCTTGATGGCTCAGGATCCTTTTCGTAATCATCAGCCTTTGGCTTCGGGGCATCAGGTGCGGCCTCAGGCGTCGTTGCGGGACTCTCTGATGGATTTACTGCGGGAGCTGTCCCCGGAGCCGCCTCAACTGCAGGTGTCTCTGAATTCCCCATGGCTTCCGGCATCGGCTGCTCGAAGGCCGGCGAAGATGAATGCTCGCCGTGAGAAATCACTTCCACCGTTTCATGACCATATTCTGCCGAATGCAAAGTGGGCGCCATGAATGTTGGAACATAGTGGTAGTCTGGTTGAGACTTCGCACATGAGGCTCCATCCTGATATCCAATGTACCACTCGTTCTGGCGAGACGGGTCATGTTCGGTGAAGACCGGAGGCTTCCAATACTTTTTTGGCGGCACAACTGGCGGTCTGCCATCACCACCGGTCGCGACGTCGTAATAGCCCTGTTTCCAGCCATCACGATAGTCGCAAGTGAAGCACTGCTGATTGCAGCCATCGAACTCATGCCAAGCCTGGCTGGTCCGAATCTTCTGCCCCGTCTCATACTTGCAGTCAGAGAGGGCCGTGCAACCTGAGAGACTGAGGAAAAGGGCGAACGAACGCCACGAACCTCGATGAACAACCTTGTTCCGCATGGAAGAGACTCCTGTTTCTCTGTGGACAACCGTGGCTTTTGATCGGGCCTCTGCTCCTGTCAATATTATTTAATTCATAAGCGTTGGGGAGTTTCCGCTAGTGCTATGCGAAATAGAAAGAATAAACGCCCCATGTTTCCCGTGTATCGCATAGTCCCCGTCGGTTGTATTTGCTCCATGTTGACGCTGGCGGTCTTGACATCTACCGCTTTCTTCGATCCCATCCGTAGTTAACGGCTCTCCCATTGCCTAAGACTGCTGAGACTGGGCAATTTATGTCACGGTTTCTGACTAATGTTGGCAGGTCTCTTCTTCGTGAATGCGGCAGAACCGATTTGACCCGATCAGAATGCCGAACTCATACTTTGAGCCTTCAAGTGCAATCGCCAGTGTGTACGCGTGTGCATGTCTTTGGCGATTCTCACACTTTAGACGGCGGATCTTGTCAATAACTTGTTTGATTGCCCTCGAAATGACTTCTGAGACTTTTTTGTTGCATCACCACGGATGACGGAAATTTCTTTTTCTTTGGTCTATGGGCAGGTATATCTTCGTCCCTGCTGCAGTGGCTCAGTTTGAATGCTTAGTCCTGCCAGCTGGTTATCGACGTTAGGAGCATTTCAGTGAGTACCCCGTCTCATTTGATTCAACCTCTGATCTGCACTCAGGCGATTTCGACGTTGAAGACCGTGGTCCCCGGAAACACTCCAGATCGGCGGTTGGATGTTGCCTCTGAGGTTTCTGGTCGGTTTAAGGCTGCCGGATTTCTCAGGTACCGTCAGGTCTTCCTGACCTCTTTGCCGCTCGTGTTCGGTGATTTCGTTGCTCTTGTTCTTTGCTACTTGCTGGGGACCTCAGCCGCGAACTGGCTGATGGACGCTCCGATTTTCTATCCGGGGTTGTGGAATAACCTGACCGCTCTCTGCCTGTGCCATTTTATGCTGGGCAGTTTCCTGGGGCTTTTCCCTGCGTCAGGGATCAATCCCGTTTGCGAGCTGAGAGATCAGATTTCCTCGATCAGTGGTTCCTTCCTTGTTCTGGTGGCTTTGAACGGTCTGGTGGGATTGGTCACAACCAATGAAGTGGTCACCATTTTCGTGGCATTTCCACTTATTCTGATTGCTGGCCCATGCCTCCGTTTTGCCGCCCGCAGAGCTTGTGCGCGGAGTCGCTGGTGGGGAGAGAAAGTGATCATTGTTGGCAATGGCCGACAGGGGAAGTTGGTTTATGAATTCCTTAACCGTATGCCTCAGCGAGGGCTGAAGCCCGTCGGTATGGTTGACGACAATCCCGGGGAATATTGGATTTCTGATGAAGCTGTTCCCATTGAGTTCCTCGGAAATACGTCAGACCTCGTTGAGATTTGTCGCCGCAATCGCTGTCACTGGGTCATTGCCGCAGTTTCTGACAAGAGCGAAGCGAAAATTCAGGAAATCCTGTGGCAGGGAAGTTTGATTCCAAACCTGGTCGTCCTGTCTACAAACATGCAGACTCCCTCTCTGTGGGTTGAGTCATTCGATGTCGCGGGACTGACTGGTGTTCATATCAGAGACCGACTGCTGTGTCCGCTGCAGAAGGCTGTTAAGAGGATTTCTGACGTCGTGCTGTCGGCCATAATCCTGATCGCATGCTCGCCAATGTTTATTGTGATTGCTGCCTGGATCAAATTGGCTTCCCCTGGTCCGATATTCTTTCGACATTATGGTCGTATTGGCCGTAACGGTGCTCGATTTGGAGCATTCAAGATTCGGACAATGATGGTCAATGCAGAGGCGAAACTGCAGGAGTATCTGGATTCGAATCCGGCGGCTCTGGCAGAATGGAAACGCGACTTGAAGTTGAAGAACGATCCTCGAGTGATCCCGGGAATCGGAAATTTCCTCCGTCGCACAAGTCTGGATGAGCTTCCTCAACTACTGAACGTGCTCATCGGAGAAATGAGCCTTGTCGGTCCGCGGCCGATCTACACAGATATTGAAATTGAAAAGTTCCATGACCACTATCCGCTTTATCTCAGAGTTCGTCCGGGGCTGACTGGGATTTGGCAGGTCTCTGGACGGAACAACACGAGCTATGAAGATCGTGTTCGGTTGGACTGCTATTATGTGCGAAACTGGTCACTTTGGCTGGATTACTTCATCTTGCTGAGAACAATCCGAACAGTTCTGTTTCGCGAAGGCAGCTATTAGGCCTTTCATGCCCGGGCGGATGTACTTTCCGTGACGTGAAAGCAATCAGGTCGAAGGGGGTACGCTCCGGTAATGTGATTGCAGGGCAAGGTTCTCTGTGCACAAGAAGTACTGGTGCCAATCCTTGCTGTCTGGTGCGAGTCGGAAAGAATTGTGAGATTGATCCGGACCAGAACTTCATCTATTTCTGCGTGGAGACAATGAAGATCTACCAGGATGAAGCATATCCAAACGTAACTTTCCGCATTCTGTCGCTTCCTTCAATCTTCCCTCCGGAACAATGAAGACACTGACTGGCAGTTAACGCCGAAGTTGTCTATCGCATTCTGAATCTAAGCACGTGCCCAGAGGTGATCAAAGGCGTGGTCGATCAGGCGAAGCGGCTGATCAGAACTGGCCTCGCAATTTGTTGCCCGGTCGTCGTTTCTGGTACCGGCAAAAGAATAGAGTGGTATGCGGTTTCTCGTCGGCAACTTGTGTTCACGTCGTCGTCCTGGGCTGTCCCAGACCAAATAGCTTTCAGGCCGCACCAGACTGCCACCAAGAATTTGAACGACGAGGGCATCTGGAGATCGAGGTCAGAGTTTGAAACTGCGGCAACAGAAATTATCATTCGTGAAGTAACACTACGCTTGCCTGGATCCCGCATTCTTCCTAAGTCGCGGCCGCGGGGCATCGCCAAGGTTTACAGGCACGAGTATTGACTAGTTGTGTTTGGAAGTGTTGGTTCGGCGAGACAAGCAAATTTTGAGTGTCAGCTTTCCGTTAGGTTTGCGGACCGTGAGTCGGAAAAAAGAGAAGAGTTGGTTGGGTTATTCCGAAGATAAGTAGACGATTGCTGATTTTTACGGCCAGAGGTGGAAAACATGGATGCTCATCGGAGTGCTGACTTATCTACCGGTGTGGTCGTGTTTGGAATTGTGATGACAGCCTCGTCGTACGCGATGAAGCCGATTCTTGATCCGAGAATTTGGCCGGTGTGGCTGGCCCTTGGGCTGTTTTTTCTACTGTTTCCTGCGTTGCTTAGATTGTTGTCCTCTGGTTTTCACTGGCGATCTGTGGCCGTTTATCTGTCACTGGTCGGTACGATCGAACTCCTGAACCTGATGAATCTTTCTGAACCGCTTGAATTCAGGATGATGATGCATCGCTACATCTGCTACGCAATTTGTGCTGCAGGTATCGTGTATGGGTATGAATCCATGGACGATTTGCGAGAGTTTCCCGGGCTTGCCCACGTCCTGACCGCAGGTTTTTCGATTGTGGTCGCAGGCACCTGGTTGAGGTCTGCTGGTGCTGCGGTTGCGGGGGTTCGATTCGTTGGTGACTCTGAAATGCTCACCCCTGTAGGAGTGGGTTATACGTTCGGAGTTATGGCCTGTGTGTCTGCCGCTTTTATGCTAACCGAACAGCGTTTAGTCTTTCGTGCGTTGCATGTCGTCGCCTACTGCGCCTGTGTGCTGGCGATCCTGTCAACGGGTTCACGCGGGTCCGCAGTCTTCTCCTTGCTCATTGTTGCCGCGGGCATTGTGATCCGACTACGTTCATTTGAGGATGGACTGCGTTACAGCTTGTTGTTTATAGCACTGTTAATTGTGTTTGGGGGCGTGGTGATGACCAATTCCTACGCCAGCAGTCAAATGGACCTCATGCTGAGGCGATTTGAGTTTATTTCCAGAGGCAGTGTCGACATGTCCATCGTTGAAAGAACTGACAAGCAGTTGGCTTACTATCGAGCCATTGATTCGTGGATTCTGACTGGGTTGCGCGAATACGATTTCAATTATCCTCACAACATTTTTTTTGAGTGCCTGTTGAGATTCGGAATCGTTGGGTTCGGTCTGATTGCCGCGGTTCTGTTCAGCGTTTACAGGGCTTTCAGAAATCTTCGGATTTCATTTTCCAGCCCCGTTGTGTGGGTGATCTCCAGTGTGGGCTTCTTCTCACTTTTGATTGTTCAGGTGAATCTGATGCTTGAACACGCAAGATGGCTTTGGTTGTTTGTCGGATATTGGGGAGTCAAGGAAGTTCAGCAAATGCGTTTTGGCCGCATGGAGCATTCATTTCATAGTGCGGACGATGACGATGAGGAATTGAACTCTCCTTTCGGTGAACTCAGAGCTGGCAGGTCATTAGAAAACGCCCAATATCAGTAGGAGCAACGTAGACCGCTTCAGACGATTCTGCTGTAAACAGAATCGGGACTACCGGGTGCAGATTATCGCCGGAGCGGTGATATCTTCATTGATGCGACTATTCTGTGGTGTCCGCGATTGAGGCTTACCTCTAACGGTATCCCGCGAACACCTGGCCCCAATTCACATCGTGCAGAAAGTCAATGGCAGATCAGGAATCGCAGCCTTGTGGAACAACTGTAAGGGAGAGTTCTCCACGCTTTTCGTTTCACCATCAGACTCCCGGCTGGTCGTGTCCCGAATCAGAGATCGACTCATCCTGTCAGCAGCGTTGGGCAGATATCACTAACATCGCTTTGAAAAGATATCTGTAACTTTGGAGGCGGCACTGAAGCACGGCGAACATGAGCCGCAGGAGAGTTTCAGACAACATTTCCAACTGACTCTTCAGCGTGTTTTGGCCCAGTGATCGGGAAGGTCATCTGGGCGTTTTTGATTTTCATCGTCCGGTCACCCCTGATGACAAGGTGATGATGTTTGAAGATATTCTATTCGGCCCATAGTGTGAAACATGCGAATTCATCTGATTAGTAACTTGTATTCTCCGGACGAACTTGCCGGAGCTTCGCTGTTCACCGACCTGGCTTATTATCTTCGCGATGCCGGACATGATGTGCGTGTCACAACGACCTTCTCTTACTATCCTTCATGGCGTCTGAAGGACGAAGATCGCGGTGTACCCATTCGCGAAGAGGTGGTTGGCGGGATCCCGGTGCGTAGAGTCGCGATGTACGTTCCGGCGAAGCCAACCGGGCTGGGGCGAATGCGTTCTGATCTCAGCTTCTTTTGGGCTTTGCTGCGTGCCGGTAAGTTTCCTGACTGGCGTCCGGATGTGATTGTGACGGCACTGCCAATGCTGTCGCAGTGTCTCGTGCAGAGATTTCAGCATATTCTTCGACGCATTCCTCGGCTGATTATCGTGCAGGACTTTGCCGTTGACGCGGCTCTTGAGTTGGGGATCCTGCGAGTACCGGGAGTTGCGTGGATCCTGCGCGGCGTGCAGCGATGGGCTCTGCGGTCTGCTTCAACCATTACCACGATTAGTCCCCTGATGTTGACCAAACTTCAGAAGGAGATCGGCACTGGTCGCCGGACCCTGATGGTTCCGAACTGGATCCACAAAAGCCTGCAGGACGAAATCAACTCCCAGAACCAATCGCCTCCTGCACGTCTTCCATCGACGTTGTTTTATTCCGGAAACCTGGGAGTGAAGCAGGGGCTTCCGGACTTCCTGGGGCAGTTTGCAGATTCTTCCGGAGTTGATTCCGGATGGAATATCGAAATCTGCGGAGGTGGAGCGGAGAAGGACCGCCTGAAGGCCATGCTTGATTCGCAGCGAGGTATTGCGCTGGGGCCGGTGCTTGATGAACCCTCGTATGTTTCAAAGCTGCTGTCCTCAACCGCATGTCTCATTACGCAGCGGCCAGGAATTGGCGCAAACTTCCTTCCTTCGAAGCTTTTGCCGGCACTCGCTACTGCGACCCCGGTACTCGCTGTCTGTGACCGTTCAAGCCCTTTGGCCAATGAAGTCATCGAAGGTCGGTTCGGTCTGGTCGTCGCCCCGGGGGACCCTAAGGCGCTGGCGGAAAATCTTGAGATGTTGAGATCACCCACGTTGCGTGAAGAATTCAGTGTTAACGCAAAGGCACGGGCTGCAATCTACCATCGCGAACGAGTCCTCGGGACGTTCGATCAGGAACTGCGGAATCTGAATCGCGTCAAGACCGCGTGACGGATGGGAAAACAATAGAGACTCCCGTTCATTACTTCCTGAGCACTCGACGTCCTGATTCAACCCGAAGATCAAGCCCCTCTAATTCTCAGAAAAAGGGTGCCGTGCCGTCACATCGTGCTCCATGAGTCGCACGAGCGGAACTCAATCCAATCATTTCACTCGGCGAACGGAACCGTTCACTGGCAACAGAGAACTGCCATGGGTGTTGGATCGCTGAGCATTTTTTGCCGACGGTTTCTGGCGTGTCCTGCAGTGCACCGTATGTAACGAGCAATTTTGCTCCATATCCTGCTCTTGTGAAGCTGATTTGACGAAGCAGTTTTGTGATGTGGGTCATTCGGAACATTGATTGGTCTCAGAGGTGAAGGTGTACAGAATAGATCTTTCGCCGGCCGTTCACATTCCGTTGGAATGAATTGCCCCAGAGCGAGGCGGGGTTCAGAATCAGGTATTGGCATAGAGACGCCCGCAATGGTAACTTTCAGGATCCGAGAGTTGGCAGGACGGTCTTCATCAGCAGAGGGAAGATTCAGAGATGTTTCCTGGAATCACCGGATGGGCTATCAGTCTGGGTATCATTTTTGTCGTCTGGATTGTGCTGTTCGTACGACGCGGCCCGGCTGAAGCGCTGGCTCCGGCATTGCTGCTTAGCATGGCGTTCCCTGTTTGGCTGAAGGTGACAGTGTTCGATGTCCCTTTGGGTTTGCGGACTGCGACTGCCGCCATGACCATGCTGGCATTTGCTGTTCATCCACGCGGGCGGATTTGGTCACCTCTCACTGTTCTTGATTTATGCGTTGCGTTGCTCTGCGGTTCTCAAATTCTGACCGACGTGTGGCACGATGGCTTCTCGATCGCACTGCCATTTCGAGCCTACGGCGAGTGGGCCTTGCCCTATGTCGCCGGGCGTTACGCGATCAGGACTCAACAGGACCTTGTCACCGCTGCGAAGTGGGCAACTGGAGTCGTATTGTTTCTGTCTGTATTGGCCGTGATAGAGAATGTAACGAGGGTGAATGTCGCTGAGTTAGTCTTTGGGGAACGCCCGGAAGAACTCGCTCCGCGAAATATGTCTCGCTTCAACTTGAAGCGAGCCTATGCGACCGCGATGCATCCAATCTATTTTGGAATGATCCTTGCCGTGCTCTCACCGTGGCTTGTTTGTCTGTTGGATAAACGAGAATCGGCGGCGACACGAGGTTTTGTGATGTTTGTCGTGCCAATTATGCTGCTGGGGCTTATGGCAACAATATCGAAAACGCCAATCATGACTGTCCTTGGAAGTTGGGTTTTTCTATTGGCGATCATCATTCGCTGGCTGCGAGTGCCTGTGATGACTATCGTTGTTGCGAGCATTGCCGTCTTCCTGATCTGGCCATACGAGGTCACCGATTTCTTCGGCAGACAGTCAGGCGAACGGCATCGAATTATTGAGGTCGACGGAACGGCGATGGTTTACTCATCCAGCAGAGCACGGCTCTTGTTGCCGCTGGCCTATGCAAAAGCCATGACGAACGCAGGGATCGTGGGTTATGGCTCTGAGGCTACGAAGGAATTTCCCTTGAAGATACCCTATATGGAGGGGACAGCGGAAACCAGAGATGCACTCAAGCTCGTCGACAACGCTTATATCTTGATGGTACTGCGTATGGGTTGGTTGGGCGGGTTTCTGTTGGTGCTTCTGCTCATCACCGGCATGCTTTCCTGCTGGTCGTTGCACCGCAGGCGCCCTGATCGACTTTTCCCGGCAGCTTTTCTGAGTTTGCTGATCGTGTACTCTATTCTTTCACTCAATCTCGTGTCTCAGGTGTATGACTTCTTCTTCACCATTGCCTGGACATTGGGAGTCGTCAGCGCCCTGTTGATTCAGAAAACCAGCTCGAGCCTGATGTCGGATTTCAAACCGGCTTTCAATGCGCCTTATCGCAAGTCTTAGGCGATTTTGCAAAGCGGGCGATTTCACAAAAGCTGCCTTTTGCCTGAGTTCAATGGCAGGTCTGCAGTTGTGATTTCGCCTTGCATCGCAGGCCGTTCGCTGGGGGGCAGATTCTGCACCGCGATGGCGGAGAGTGTGAGGTCACGACCGACCCCCTGGCTTAATTGGGCGACCTGAATTCTCGACTGGTCCTTCCTTTGCCGGGAAGGACCAGTTCGCATCTCCGCGATCAGGTCGTGCAGAAAGTCACTTCGTTGGCGTCCGAAGTTTCAGAATACTGGCTTACGGCGTTTGCTATTCGAGCGTGACGATGTTTGGCGTTCGCGTCTTCGTACAGTCACTAATGGCAAACAGGGGCCCGAAGAATTAACTATTGCTTGCCTTCGGTTCGCTTTGACCACCATGGCAGGCCAACTCCGCCGTCCATCGTCAACGTCGAGCCGGTCATGTAAGACGCTTCGTCGCTGAGTGTAAAGCAGACGCCATGAGCCATCTCTTCGCTGCTGCCCATGCGTCCCATAGGCAATCCTTCGGCACCCTGCTGAAGTTGTTCTTCCGTAAAGAATTTTCGTTCGCCCGGAGTATCAATCCAGCCTGGATGAAACACATTGACACGAATGCCATGCTTCACCAGTTCAATGGCCGCAGTGCGAGCCATGTGATCGATGGCCGCTTTAGACATGTTATAAGCCATGGCCGTTGGGATCGGGATAATTGCATGAGGTGAACTGATCACGGTGATCGCTCCGCCTTTGCCCTGCTTCAGCATTTGCTGCGAAGCCGCACGGACGCCAAAAAACGCGCCCCACATGCTGACGTCGATTGTTCTTCGAAAGCCAGCCATGTCCGCTTCCACCATTAACTGACGATCGCTGTAAACGGCATTGGAGACGAATAGATCCAGACTGCCAAAAGCGTCAACCGTCTTCTGGACCATGTCTTCAACGGCCTTCTGGTCTGAGACATCGCAAGCCACAACAATCGCCTTTCGACCCAGACGGCGAATCTGCTCGGCGACTTCTTCTGCCTGCGTGACACTTGAACTGCAGTTGATCGTGACGTTGGCTCCACCCTTCGCCAGTTCGAGCGCGACGCCGCTGCCGATGCCCTTGGAAGATCCCGTCACGAGTGCGTTTTTGCCTTCAAACTTGTAGTGCATAGCCAACCTTGAA
>CANHVD010000040.1 GCA_947463775.1 Planctomycetaceae bacterium
CTGCAGTTGATCGTGACGTTGGCTCCACCCTTCGCCAGTTCGAGCGCGACGCCGCTGCCGATGCCCTTGGAAGATCCCGTCACGAGTGCGTTTTTGCCTTCAAACTTGTAGTGCATAGCCAACCTTGAATTCTGTTTCATCAATTGAAAAGTGGGATTATCCGCAGGACTGTTTGAGTCTCTGATGGCGATCAGTGACTGTATTTGTCCCGGCATCTTCGTGCCCGAATACGAACTCGTCAATAGCCCGACTCCAGCCAATCCATTTGTCCCGCTGAACGGACTGTTGCACGCTGGGCCCGGCCAGTTAGCCCCGGGACACGCTGTCCACCGGGACATCTTTTCCTGGTATTTGCGGTCCGTCTCCGGAATGCAACATGTTGCTTAGACGGCAACAATTCGAGAAGAAATACATCACAGGTGGGCGTGATGGATGAACCACCCCGCAAACTCTCGTAACGGCCTCGTTCCGATTAATCGTTTCGTGCTTGCTGCAACGAAACCACCCCGGCCTCTACCGACTATTGTTCGATGTGGACGCAGTTTCTGACAAACGGTCATCCGTGTTGTGATCTAGAGTTCATCCCCAAGCCAGAGAGTCACAGTTTCTTTGAACTCCGTTGTTAAAAAAGAATAGTCATGAGTTCTGCCGGCGTTGGCCAGTTTTGTTTGACGAAGCGATGTGTTTCGCTGGCTGTTTCTGGCTGCCAGTCTGTTCTCAGGAGAATCGTCTCAGCTCCTTTATTGGCTTGGGCAGCAGACCGGAGAATGCATTAAGGCCAGAACAAGAACGCGGGATTTGTCTCATCGATGTTTTGAGTCTGCGAACCCTTTACTGAGGAGAAGACGAAATGTCTGAAGAAGTGTCCTCCGAAGAAATTTGCGTTCAAGGAGATGATGCGACCATTCCCCCGTCAGGACTTGGCGATGAATACGGCGTGACGCATCTTCACCGGTCAGACCTCGACGATATTCGACAGGCCACGCAGATCATGAATCACAGAGTTCTAATGGAACTCGTTGATTGCGGCGTCCGTGCGGAGTCACTCAATATCCTGACGCTTGTGCCATTGGTTCATGTGGCATGGTCAAACGGCAGGATTGAAGACGAAGAACGTCTGGCCATTCTTGAAGCTGCCGCACAAGTCGGTGTCCGTGCTGACTCGCAGGGCTTTGTGCTCTTGAATGGTTGGCTCTGCTGTCGACCGCATCGCACTCTGATCCGCACGTGGAAAGATTATATCGCAGCCATCCAGAAACTTCTGAGCCCCGAAGCTTACAAAGCTTTACGCCTGAGCACAGTCAATCGCGCGAAGACCATAGCGGAGGCGTCCGGAGGAGTTCTGGGATTTCTGAAAGTCTCCCGCGCTGAAGAGGACGCGATTCACGAGCTTAACCTCGCCTTCGGCATCTGATCTTCAAAAGCTTAACCCACGTTTCTCGTGATCACTGGTCCTTCCCTTTTTGCTACTTGCAAGACAGCATTTATCACTGAGCACTCGTCGGCATTGGCCACATTTGCGAAGTACTCACTTGCTGTCACGAGGCAGGGATCTGAAAAGACTCAGGGGGCTTCCCATTCCGGAATGCCCTTGTCTTTCAACTGCTTGTTGTAAAGCTCATGATAGGGTTTCGTGGCTGACATCTCCGCACCCTCATTGACCATCATTGGGCGAGTCACTTTCCACCATTCGTCATACACTTTTCGCATACTGCTTGCCACTTCCGGATGCTGATCCAAAACATTTGTCGTTTGTCCTGGATCAGCCTGCATATCGAATAACTGCTTGTCGTTCACGAATCGAAACCGCTGATTTCGCACGCTGAAGTTCTTCCACTGAAAATCGTTCGGCTCCTGTCCTGTTTCCCAGCGACCGACATGAGTAAACAAATAGCGATCCTCCCATGCAGTTGATGGGTCGTTGACCAGAGGGAGCAGATTTCGCCCTTCGACCTGATTCTCGGGAAGCTCAGCTCCAGCGATCGCGGCCAGCGTTGGAAAGATGTCAATGTCTCCTGCAATCCGATCAATGTCCTGTGACGGCCAATGCTTATCCCAGCGAACAAAAAAGGGAACTCGTACTCCACCCTCATCCGGCGAACCCTTGAGCCCCTTCATGCCAGCGTTGTACGGCCGCATTTCAACGCCATCCGCTGACTTGCCCATGACAGAGTTTGGTTTGCCGGAAGCTCCACCGGTCATGCCATTGTCTGACATGAACACGACGACCGTGTTTTCCATCAGCTTCTGTTGCTCCAGATGGTTTATCAGCTTTCCAACATTGTCGTCGATATTCTCGATCATCCCATAGTAAGCCGCCTGTTCCTCATCAAATCCGCACTCCAGAAATCTCTTCTTCGATGCCTCAGGGGCCAGATAGGGTCCATGAGGAGCATTTGGTGCGATGTAGGCGAAGAAGGGTTGCCTGGCTTTTGACGTCTTTGAGATCCAGCCAGCGGCCGCCGAGAAGAACACGTCGGTGCAGAAGCCACGGGTTTTCACGAACTGCCCGTTATAGCGAATCACCGGATCGAAATACGAATTCTCCGGCGAGTCGGCACAACTGCAGGCATACGCCTGTCCAATGCCACCAGCTCCGTGAATGAAGGTTTCATCAAAGCCTCTGTTGTAAGGTTGATAAGCCTCTTCATCTCCCAAATGCCATTTACCAAAGATCCCAGTGGTGTAGCCGACCTTTTTCAGAATCTGCGGCAGCGTGACCGCGTTCAAAGTGAGTCGCTCACGCTCCAGAATCGTATGAGTAATCCCGTTTCGCATTGAGTGTCGGCCCGTCATCAACGCGGATCGAGTCGGGCTGCATGTCGGCGACACAAGAAACCGAGTGAACCGGGTACTGAGATCATGCAAACGATCAAGATGCGGGGTCTTCAGCCACGGATGCCCATGTCGTCCCAGCGGCCCGTATCCCTGATCATCGGTAATGATCAATACGATATTCGGAGTTGGGTTTTCAGCCGCCGAAAGCAAACTGCTGATTGAGCAGATGAGCCAGCAGAAGGCCATGGTGGCGAAACTCATTCTTTGAAGCATGGAAGACTCCCGCGGAATTGTCAGGTGAAAGACAACGTGGCTCTGATCTCCACCCCGCACGTGCTGACAGAGAAAAGTTGGGTCAGGAAATGAATCGTCGTTGATAAAGAATCCATTCGACACAAGTCAGAATCACGGCGCAGATCGTCAGGTAAATCCAGAGCGGTCGACTCAACCAACGCGACATTTGTGATCCATTCCCGAACGTTGATAAGATCGATGCTCGCGGCCGCAAATCCGACTCTTTTATGTTGGCCAGATTGACGGCTACAACGGCATAGGCGTTCGCGTTTTCAGAAACCGGGGAATCTACGTTCGCTGAAGCTGTCAAAGTCCACAGCCCGACTTCATTCAATGGCCCTGTTGTCACGGTTGCCCCACCACTTGCGTCATTGAAGGCAGGCACTGGCGTCAGTCCGGACCGTATTCCCGTCGGCGAGGACAATTGCAAAGGCTCACTCACGGCTGCCGTCAGAGGAATTCTCACAACGCCTCCAGAATTCGCCGATGGCACGATTTCTCCAGTCGTGCCAGAAAACCATCCGAGCGCGTTAGAGACCATGATCGGGAAGGCCGTACGAAAGGCGAGATCGCTGCTGTCGAGACTCACGGTCAGGACGAGACATTTCCCTTCGACTCGCGGCACAATGGCAAAGATCGGTGCGCCGGTAGCCGTGCTGGCCAGAACCTGAGGGCTAACGCTGAAGATCAATTCACGTGCTTCCGGGACAACGACATTGTCGAGTCGGAAGTGACGCATCAGCGGTGACGCGGAATCCTGATCGGCGATCAGCGGATTCTCAAGACGCTCTCCAGCCTCCCAGTATTCGCACTTCCCGATCGGATCAATCACAAACATGTTGCCCTTGGGAAGCTGGTCAGGAATTCGCCCATGCAGGATGACCAGAGAATCCTCCGGCCAAGTTGCGGGAAATTCAGAAACGACAGTGACTTCGACCAGTGGATTCGCCTCAAAGACCTTCTCCAGAAACAGATTCCCTGTCGTGACGATTAAAACCTTCTGAATCATTCGTGCGGGGAGAATGGACCAGGCATTGTTGTCTGTTTGAAGTCCATCACTGCTGAGCAATCCGGCTGCAGACTCATTCTGCTCCGGGCCGTCGAGGCTTGCCGTGGCTGGCGAAGTTGAAAGCGGCTCGACTATTTTGCCAGGCTGAATCTGAGCCCCAGACTGAATCTGAGTCAATGTGGCTGCAACAACTCCACCCTCGAGAGATGTTTTCTCCAGAGTTCGAGTCCACAGCTCCTCGGGCTGAAGATTCAGCGGCAGCACATCGATCGGAATATCATCCAGAGTTAATTCGATGCGACAACTGACCGCGACGGCAGACGCATTCTTAACGGACACTAATGTTTCATAACCAATCGCATCGGCAAGGCTTCTCCGAACCTGAAACTGAGTGATCCCGACGTTCGACGCGTCTGTCGAGAACAATCGATACTCGACCACTGGCTCCAATTTCTTCGCCGCTTGATCACCAGGTGTTTTGTCGTCTGCCTCTTCCTCTGGCAAGCGACCATCGGCCGGCGACAGCTCAACCGACTTAGCAGCTGAATCATCAGCGCAGCCATCGGTCAAAACAATGATCTCACCGTGCGAGTGGCTTCCGATCAGTTTGCGAGCGAGTTCAATGGCCGGCTGCACAGATGTTGGGCCGTCGGAAAAAACAATGCTTTGCAACGCTTCATGCAAAGTGGGACTGTGTCCCGTCAGGCTGGCCACGACTTCCGGTGATTCCCCTGCAAGGATAATTGACAGTTCATCCTGAAACCGAAGTCCATCAATGATTTCGGCGGCTGCTTCTTTTGCCGCATCAAGTCGAGTTGGACGGATATCCGTGGCACGCATACTGGCCGAATTATCAACAACCATCACTAGTCGGCGAGCCTGCAGCGACTGCCAGGAGAAATACGGATTCATGAGCGCGAGCACGATCAGGATCAGGAGCAGCAACTGCAGAAGCAATGAGTACCAGTGGCGAAATTGCTGCCACAATGATCTTGGTGGCTTCTCTTCGAAGATCTGCTTCCAGAACAGATTCGTTGAGACCGGGACACGACGCAGCCGCACCTTGAGAATATAAAGTGCCACGATTGGCAGCGCGAGGGCTGTCAGGGTCAGGGCGATAGGGAGGGCAAAGGACATAGGAAGTCGTGTCAGTTGTTCAGTGTGTTCCCTGCGGCGGGAACTCGAACGAGGATCTTTCGGGGGCGGATTAGTGCTAGGATTTCGACGCATTGTTAACAAAAGCGGCAATATTCTCCACCCGGTGCCCAACTGATGCTGCATTCGCGAAGCTCTGAGTTATCCTTTCAATCACAGCAGCCCACTGCTCGGGCGTCGTCAGCGGGGATTCAGCCCTCTCGAAGCCATGAAATTGTGACCGGTTGTACGTGTTGTTCTTCTCTGCTGATTCCTTCAGGTGCGTTTCGATGCTGCGGTTTGTCAGCTCAAACCAGGACCAGAATCCGGGAGTCTCCCGCAGGGAATGGCTGCGCATTGGAGGGCTCGGCGGGCTCAATTGGGCGCTGCCTGGGCTAATGCCTCAAAGAGCATCAGCCAGCGACATGGAAGCGTCTGCACCGGGCTTCGGAAAAGCGAAGGCCGTCATCGTGGTTTTCGCCAGTGGCGGACAGAGCCAAGTCGATCTGTGGGATCCCAAGCCGGATGCTCCGGAAGAAGTTCGAGGAGCATTCAAGTCGATCCAGACATCTGTGTCGGGCGTTAGATTCTGTGAACACATGCCCCGGATCGCTCGTATTGCTGACCGGCTGAGTATCGTCCGCAGTATGTCGCATGAAGATCTCGACCACGGGTCTGCATTTTATCTTTCGATGACAGGACGATATCACCGCCGTCGTTCAGGAAATCCTTTACCTGCTCCGGAAGACATGCCCTGTCACGGCGCGGTGCTGCATCGTGTTCGCCCGAACTCGGCATTTCCGCAGACCGCCATTCATCTGAACGGCCCCGCAGAAGTGCCTTTGATTCTGGGGCCCGGTCAGTTCGGAGGTTTCCTCGGCAAGGGCTATGATCCTCTGACGCTGGGTGATGTCACAAAAGATGACAGCGCGGTACCATCGCTGATGCCTCACGCGGACCTCCCGGAAATTCGTATGCAGGCACGTAAGTCACTTCTGCAATCTGTCGAAGGCAATATGCATCTTTTGGAGCAGCAGAAGCTCGAGTTGGACAAGCACGCGCTGTATCAGCAGGCATTCAATATGCTGGCTCGTCCACAAGCCAGAGAGGCGTTTGATCTTTCCAGAGAGCCGGAGTCCCTGAGAAACAGATACGGGAGAAACCGTTCCGGGCAGGCCTGTTTGCTGGCGCGGCGACTTGTGCAGGCCGGCGTTCCGCTGGTGACCGTGATCTGGTCGCACAACAATCGAGGTCAGGACATCGATCCGACGAACACAGATCTTTACGGTTGGGACAACCACAACGATATCTTCGAAGGTTTGCAGCATCATCTTCTGCCGCGTTTTGATCAGGGCTTTTCGGCGTTGATTGAAGATCTTGATGAAAAAGGAATGCTGGAAGACACGCTCGTCATCTGCATGGGCGAATTCGGCCGAGCCCCGTTGGTGGCGTTGGAACGCAACTTCGCTGGAGCTACCCCGGGCCGCAAGCACTGGAGCTCAGTCTACTCCATCGCCATGGCAGGTGCCGGTGTTCAACGCGGAGCCGTCATCGGCGAATCCGATAGTCGAGGTGCTTTTCCGCGAACAGAAGCCTACGGTCCGTGGGATGTCACCGCCACGATGTTTTCCGCGCTTGGCATCAACCCACATCAGCTTTACTACGATCTCGTCGATCGCCCTATCCCGATCTGCGATGGGCGAGTGATTTCGGCCGTGTATGGGTGATTGAATGAGAAGCTCATCTCTCCCCTGAATCAAGCCGCGCTGCTGATGTCATCGCCGTGGAGGTAAGGATAGAACATTCGGCCGATTTCATCGCTCAGACGCCAGATGTATTCCATGCGAAATGTGTCATAGCTCACATCGGCTGCGGAACGTGGCACCTGGATCGGGAAGATACTGTTGACCTCACGTGAGAAGATACGTTTGCCGTCTCCATCAGCTTCCATTTCATACACGCTCACGATCGCATCGCACCGTCCGCGAAACAGAGTATTGCTGTCGCGTTCATAGAGCGAGAAAGCACTCACATCAATGTAGATCACAAAGTTGACGTCAAATTCTGCTCCGACTTCCACGGCCGTATCCCAGTCAGGATTGTCTCTCAGCCAAGTCTGTACTTCAGCATAGTTCACGACTTCAATCTTCTTTGACGCGATCTGATTAGTGACTCGGTTGGCGATAATGTGGTCGATGTTGTCGAACTGGTATTTCAGCTCATCCGAGGCGTAGCAAACAACCGCGACTCGGACGTCTTTATCCGTCATCGATTTTTGTGTTTCCTTCTCGAACAGCGGTTCAATCTGAGGAGGACCGCCAATGAGATATCCCAGCAGCAAAAAGTAGTTGCAACCCGGAATTGTGATCAGCATGATCCCCGTTAGTACAAGTCTTGTCAGAAGCGAGACCATACTGCGCCGCCCGATGCCTTGCTGCGTTGTCGAAGCGGAATTGATTTGTCGGTGAAGCATCATGGCAGATTCCAGATCGAACGACGTCGGAGGGGGGAGATAGTCAGGGAGAGGATCAGGGCGGGAGTCTGAAGAATCAATGAACAGTTTCGCTGGCTCGATGATCGTAGAGGAACTGAGAAAGGCTCATGGCCGCCCGATCAAGGAAGCTTTCCGTGAAGAGCTGTTCTGATTTGTTTTCGCGAGGCACCGGATAGGCCGGGTAGGTCACATCAAACGTACGTTCAAAAGACACATTGGTGGACTTTGTGTCTTTGCCTTTGGCTTCCATGACAGTCACTTTGCCCGAGGTTTTGCCCTGGAGTAGGTTTGGGCTGTCCTCAACCTGACAGCTAAAGCCTTCGATTTCGATATGCATGATAAAGTCGGCATCGAATTCATCCGCGAGCTCGGAAAAATCTCCCCACTCGCCGTGATCATCGAACCATGTCGCGACGTCGTCTGAAGAGATAACTTTGACTTTTCGAGTATCCAGGTGGCGTGTCATGCGATCCACGATATCAATCTGGATCGAAGGATGTCGCGCGAGAATTCCATGGGGAGCCGTGCAGACAATCAGCAGAGACTTTTCACCCTTGGTCAGATCAACGCCGGTTGCTCCGCGAAACTGTGACTTCATCTTCGGATCACCGAAGAACATCTTGCCAGCCATAATGCCCAGGGAGCAGCCTGGAACGAACATCAGCAGACACAGTGCGATGACAAGTTGCAGCCGGAGCCGCAGTGTCATTCGGATTGTGGAAAAGATGTTTCGCACGACAGTTCACTCCATTGAACAATGACTTCATTCGGCGTCATGCCGGTCGAAGTAACCACAGGATCAGGGACAAGAGTACCCAGCCTGCAAAGCTATAAACAAAAAACAATCCCGGCGACCGAATCCCAATCCAGCGACCTCGAAAAGCCACTGCGAGGAACCACGGACACAAAACCAAAAACGATATCGCCAGCATCAGGCCAGCAGGATTGACCTGAAGCGAGCGACGCCATTGACCTCGCACAAACCAGGCAAAACTTGTCGTCATTCCACAGTGCGGACAGTTCATTCCGGTTGCACTGCGAAATCCACATTCCGGTAATCCCAGCTGCAGATGAGTCCCGAATCCTCTCGGATCAGGAGTCAGCCACATCGCGATTGCTATCACGGACATGATTCCGATCGCCAGGAGAAGCAGAAATCCTCGTTCATTGCGGCTCAGGATTGCTCCTGAAGCAGCCTCGGTTTCCTGCTCGCCTGTAGTAGAACCTGTCGTTGACATGGGAGAAGTATCAGTGCGCGAAGAATTGAACAAGAGCCGTCCGAGGACGTTTTATCATTCCCATTCCTGTTCCAGCAGGAATTGCCTTGCACCCCTGAAGGCGGTGTGAATGACAAGCCGAATCTGCCGATCACGCAAAGGGAATACGAAATCCGGCCGTCATGAGTTGTGATTGGTGGAAGTTTTTCAAGATCACTGCAACTGTCATCGTTCGTTCTACGAGTGCTGTTGCGTTGCTGTTTACGCCTGATCCGGCACAATCTCAAAAGCGTTGATGACGTCCGCTGGTACCCGACAGGGCTGCAGCGTTGCGAACTTGACGAAAGCCCAGTTGGTATGGGCCAGAGCCAATTGTTTTCCATCGTTGCACCGGTGGATCTCATAACGGCGCATGGAGGTGACTCGTTTCATGTCCGCGACCCATGTGCGAACCACGATTTTGTCATCAAGGAATGCCGGAACGAGGTATTCAATGTAATGAGATCTCACAACCCAGCCCTGCCCCAGTTCGTGATAAGCCCTGGCCGACCAGCCTTGTGCTGACGAATGAGCGATCGCCGCGTGCTGAAGCCAGCGAAGATACTCGATGTTGTTCACGTGGCCGACACCGTCAATCTCTTCGGGAGTGACCTGATGATGGTATTCGAATACGGCTGGCATGATTCACGGTTCAGAAAAAGAGAAGGCAGTAGCAACGAAGAACGCGGTTCGTTTCCTTGAGTCGTGGAAAAGGATACCAGAGAACTCCGTTTTGAGCAGCCGTCGGTACGTAGCTTTGATTCATCAGGCGACGCGCTACGGTTGCCAATTCTCGTCCGCCCGGTTTTGTTGATGTCGACCCCAATCAACATGGGAAGCGATTTCAGTCTTTCCTATAATTTGATTGAATACTACCCCGAATCGCCAGCCCGCGAAAAGGAACGAGATCGTCACTGGCACTTCTGGTATGTATCAACACTCCCTCAAAACAAGACCAGGAACGCCCAGGAACCTGCTAACAAACGTCTGCTGATCAGAGCTTGGCGATGTCCAGTTAGCACCCAACACGATTCAGCTGCGATCGCCTGCAGTTTCCGCAGGAGAACAATGCCGCTAATTCACAGGAGCATTTTTTCATGGCTCGATTTGCTGTCATTTTGCCGGCTGCCGGCAAGAGTACTCGGATGTCGGGCTTTCAGCGCAAGAAGCCGTTCGTGGAATTGAAAGGTCGGCCGGTGTGGGTTCGGACGGCCGAGTATTTTCTGGGGAGATCGGATGTTTGCCAGACGATTCTGGTCGTGTCCCCTGATGATATGGAGTGGTTTCGGGAGACGTTTAAACCAAACCTCGCATTCATGGATATCAAGGTCGTTGATGGCGGGGCTTCGCGAGCAGAAAGTGTTCGGAATGGAATCAGTGCCATTACAGAGCCAGCCGATTTCATTGCCGTGCATGATGCCGCCAGACCCTTGCTGACAGCCAGGTGGATCGATCAGATATTTGCGGCCGCGCAGATTCATCAGGCAGCGATTCCCGGATTGCGTATCAGCAGCACAGTAAAGAAAATCAAGGCAGATGGCATGATCGAGTCGACTGTCGATCGCACAAATCTGGTGCAGGCTCAGACCCCGCAGGTCTTCGAACGCAGCCTGCTGGAGAAGGCTTTTGCGGTGTGTCGCGACCTGTCATCCGTTACAGATGAGGCGTCATTGGTGGAGCAAATGAATCATCCGGTCCATGTCATCGACGGATGGGATATGAACATCAAGATCACGACAAATGATGACTTTCGGATGGCAGAGCTTTATCTGAATGCTCTCCCCAAATCCGGTGGAGTCGCAGCGCTGCATCCGTTTGCAGATGACATGTTTCGGTAGTCTCAGGTGCAGTGCAGTTTATCACGCATGCGGTTCCGTTTGATGGTGAAGTTCAGCGGTTCAGAGTAGATCTGCGACTGCTGATCTGAACGGGAGTGCGTGTCAGCGTTTGACGGGAATCAGCATTAGTCCCAACCCCATCCACGTTGACAGGATCAGCAGAGTGACAGTGCTGCTGAACTGGCTGCTGAATTCTCTGCCCGGAGCTCGCAGTTTTTCCGTGTAATCGTTGTGCTCCTGCAGAATCCTGGTCCATTCCTGCTTTGCGGATTCGTCAATATCTTTCGGCACGTTCAGCTTCAGTGGTTCGCCGGCCTTGCGAGGTGCAAAAGCAGCTTCCATTTTCTCCGGGATTGCGGGCGGTTCCGGAGTGGTAATGGCGATCTCGGAGAACTGCCAGGCTCTGAACGTTGTGGACAGACAAAAATAAAGTACCAACATGGTCCAGACTGCTGCGACCAGTTTTCTGCGACGCTCTGTCGTGCTGGTGGTTGTAATAACGGGAACCGCCAGCCCCAGATAAAGTGCAGCCACGTAGGTTCCGTGCGAAAGAATCTCAGGCAGCTTCAGTGATTGATACAGGAACAGAATTTCGCACGCCAAAGCCGCTGCGACACAGGAACCAGTCGCGATCGCCTGGACCTTCTCTTCACGATTCAACGCAAGTCGTCCAAATGGATTCAGCATCAGGACCAGATTGAACAACGCTGATGACGTCCACGTCATCCAGACGAACAGCAGATACGTCAGCATCAGCGGGAATGCAAGAAACTCCAGGGCCGGTATTGATTCAACCGTGGACTGCAATACGGATTGCGCGATGGGCATTCCGATCAGAAGCAGTAGTCGTGTCTTCGGCGGAAAACGTCCGATCCAAAGGAAGAATCCCAGCATCATGCGATAGATAAAGAAGCGAGCTTTCATCGCTTCCACAATTCCGCGTCTGGCCCATTCCATATTGGGATCCAGTCGCAGCGCTTCGCGAAAGTGGACCATGGCCTGTTCGGGTTGGCGAACATGCAATAGTCGCCAGCCTTCATTCGCATGAGTAAACGCGTTCTCGGGATTTCTTCGCAGAGACTCCTGAATGGTCAGCCCGGCTTCCGAACGTCGTCCAAGATTCGTCAAAGCCGCCGCGCGCAGATTCTCACAGCCTTCATCTTCCGGATCAGCCTCCAATCCCTGCTCGGCTGCCTTCAGAACTTCTTCCCATCGCTCACCAGCCGCTTCGATGGCGCCAAGGGTCGCGAAGTAGCCAGCATTCCATGGAGACAACCGCAACGCTTCATTGATCGACTCACGAGCTTCCCGCAGGCGATTGCGTTTTAGCATGACTCGAGCGAGAGAATAGTGCGCAGAGGGTTCTACTGGACCATGAAAAATCGCCTGCTGAGCTTCCTCCGTGGCTGCATCAAAAGCTTCTCGCTCAACAAGACACAAAGCCAGCAACGCGTGAGCTTCGCTATGCGATGACTCTGCGGCCAGCACCATGCGGAGCTGCTCCTCGGCCAGTTCCATCCGGTTCTGGCTCATCAGCACTCGGGCACGCAGCAGATACGAGTCTGTGTTCATCGACTCAGCTTCAGATACTTGAGGATTTCGTCGTACTGCCCGCCCTGATTTGAATACAAAGCATAGTTGCGGGCCGAACTGAACCAGTCGCGAGTTGACGGCTGAACCTGTTTGGCCGCCGCCAGCAAATCGCGAGTTTCAATCGGCAACGGGCGACCTGTCTTCATCGCTTCCTGCAGTTTGGCTTCGACACAAACATCCACAACGGCCTTCAGGTCGGCTCCCGAGAATTCTTCGGTCTTCTTTGCGATGGCATCGTGGTCGATCGTGCCGGAAGGTTTTCCCTTCAACAGCAGTCGCAGAATCTCCGTACGTCCTTCTCGATCTGGTGGTGGCACAAAGATGATGCGATCAAATCGCCCGGGCCGACGAAATGCCGGATCCAGATTCCACGGCGCATTGGTCGCGGCCAGAATCAGCACGCCTTCGTTCGACGAGGCCACGCTGTCGGTTTCTGTCAGAAACTGATTGATCAGGTGGCGCCCTCCGCTGGTTTTCATATCAGCCCGCGATGCTCCCAGCGCGTCGACTTCATCGAAGAACATGACGCACGGTTTGTTGGTCCGCGCAGTCTGAAACAAAGCATGTAATGCTTTTTCACTGCTGCCGATCCACATGTCCAGCACATCATGAATGCCGATGTTCAGAAACCCCGCACTGATTTCCCCTGCGGTGGCGCGAGCCAAATGAGTCTTTCCGCAGCCAGGCGGTCCATACATCAGAATGCCGCCACCAATGGCTTTGCCATAAGCTTTGAACATGTCTGCATGTTGGATCGGATAAATGACTTTCATGCGAATCTCTTCCTTCAGATTCGCCATGCCGCCAACATCGTTAAATTTGACCAGCGGACGTTCAAAGTCTGTACGCTGAGTCTTCGCGGGTTCGTCTTCGCCTTCCCACGGAGCACGAACTCGCCCTTCCGACACCGGCGAATTCGTGGGAGCTTCAATACCAAGTTCTGCTTCCAGGGCGGTGTCTCGCAATGCCGCATCTTCAGCAATCGCGTGCCGATATTCCGTGATCGCAAAGGAAGTCTCACCGCGCTGCATCAAAAGTCGAGCATGCAGGAGATAAGCTCCTGCAGGAGTTCCTCGCTTCGCAACCATATCCTCCACAATAACCAGCGCTGGCGAGAATTTGCCCTGCTGGAAAAAAGCATTGGCAAGATCGAGTCTGGCTTCATTGTCGTCCGGACGCATCTCCACGAGCTTGCGAAATTCCGCTTCGGCCTCGGAAGCCTGCCCCTGTTGTATCAGCGTCCGACCAAGGAGTTTTCGCAGCGCGACATTGTCCGGCGAAATGCTCAGTGCCTCACGAAGCGACTTGATAGTTGAATCGTCTGCCATTGATGTGGAATAACTCCCGTGGAAACTATGACGATGTCGACTCTTGCGGCAAACATGGATCGTAAGCGAAGGCCAGACCGAAGTACGTTACACCAGTCGCTCTGTCGACAGGATTGCTGTCGTGTGATCTTCGACCAGATGATTCGTGCGGTATGCCATTCGCTTTTGCAGATTAACAGGCTCCACCAGGCCTTCCATGGATCGTCTGTGGTTTTCAGTAAATATGCTTCGAAAAAACAGTTGGATGAAACGTCGCCGGTTTGTTCTCCACAAGTAAGAGTGGGATCGTTAGACCAAAGAACACGGCTGCTGGAGTTCACCGTTCTCAATAACTATTGCAGCCAGAGACAGCACGTTGCTTCGGTTTGAGACTTCATCAACCGAGAACCTGTGTACGAGAAGCTGTGTCCCATGCAACTCTAAAACGGTGGTGCTTCGAACTCATTGGGAGGCGGAGCACTCAGCTTTGCCGACGAAGGAAGAATTGCGGGGCGAGGTTGGAAAGGCGATGGTTCGCCCATTGGCATGATGGGGATGCCAACGCCCTCTTGCCGTTCGATTGAGACCTCCGGCAACGCTTCGCCGGGTTCGGCCTGCATCTCGAACAGAAAACGAGACGGGACGGTCTCCCGCCGCTTGCCCCATTTCATGCGTGACTTCGCGCGAGTCAGTGTTAGGTGATCCATCGCACGAGTGACCCCGACGTAGGCCAGGCGACGTTCTTCTGCGATGTCCTTTTCCGAGTCCGCTTCAATGCTGCGCTTGTGAGGCAGGAAACCCTCCTCCATGCCGATCAGATAGACGCGAGGAAACTCAAGGCCCTTCGCAGAGTGCAGCGTCATCAACCGCACTGCATCCTGTTCCTGCTTTTCATTGCGGTCCGCTTCATCTTCGCGGTCCATCAGAGCGGTCGTCTCCAGGAATCCTGTCAAAGACGGATCTTCATTGCGTTCCACGTACTGACCGATCGAGTTGATAAACTCTTCCAGAATGGTCTTACGTGTCTCCTGCTGTGTTTCTTCTTTGTACTGTTTGGCGATCTCCGATGCGTAGTCGATCTCACTGACCAACTGCCGACACTGCTCCGCAAGGTTTTTCGGGTCATTGTTCATCACCTGCCCGTATCGCTGCAGCAGTTCTCGAAACTTGACGAGTGATGTCAAAGTCTTTGCCGGGACGAGACCTTCTGCTGAGGCTTCCGGCACGAAGTCCCAGAAGCTAACGCCCTTCTTGACGGCTCGCTGCAGAATCTTTTCGGTGGTTGTATCACCGATTCCGCGCGCGGGGGTATTGATGATTCGCAGGAGGCTGACTTCGTCGCGAGAATTCTCGATCGCTTTCAGATAGGCCATCAGGTCGCGAATTTCGCGTCGATCAAAAAACGACTGTCCGCCGACCAGCATGTACGGCACCTTCTGGCGTCGCAATTCCTGTTCGAAGACACGAGGCTGTTCGTTCGTGCGAAACAGGATGGCCACCTGCTTTGGCTTTACGCCCAGTTCGCTGATGAGATAACCGATCTCCTGAACGACGCCTTCCGCTTCTGCCGTCTCATCTTCAAAAGCCTGCAGGCGAATGGGTGAGCCGGACTTCTTGTGAGGAATCAACGTCTTGTCATGTCGCAGACGATTATGTTTCACCAGCCGATTCGCGCATTCCAGAATTCGGTCGGTGCAGCGATAGTTGTTTTCCAGACGCACTGTTTTGGTGTTGGGGAAGTACTTAGCGAAGTTGATGATGTGTTCAACTTCCGCGCCACGCCAACCGTAGATGGACTGGTCGTCGTCACCAACCACACAGATGTTGCGATGCGGCTTCACCAGCGATTCGATCAGTTGAAACTGAACGCCGTTGGTGTCCTGATACTCGTCAACCTGCAGATGGTCAAATTTTGACTGATGTCGCTGGAGAACATCCGGGAAGTCTTTGAAGAGTTTGACTGTCAGCAGCAGCAGATCATCAAAGTCGACAGCACCGCAGGCACGCAGTTGCTTCTGGTAGCGTTTGTATGCCATGGCTGCGAGAAAGTCGAAATCCGCCTCCACGTGGCTGCTGGCTTCGTGGTCCTGAATGCCCTGCATTTTCCATTTGCTGATGCGGTTGATCAGATCGCTGGGCTTCATCGTGCCGTCACCCAGACGAATATCGCGCAGAGCTGTCCGGGCCGCGGATTCCTGATCACTGCGATCGTAAATGGCAAACTTTTTTGGGTAGCCGAGGGAGTCGATGTCTTCTCGGAGCACGCGGACGCAGAACGAGTGGAAGGTGGAAACGATCGGCCGCAGTTTGAACTGCTTTCCAATCAGCTTCAGAGCACGCTCCCGCATTTCCTTCGCGGCCTTGTTCGTGAATGTCACGGACAAGATGCGATCGGGGCGAATCCCGTGAGCGATCAGGTTCGCCATGCGATAGGTAATCACGCGAGTTTTCCCGGTGCCTGCTCCGGCCAGTACCAGCAGCGGCCCAGAAAGAATTGATGCCGCTTCGCGTTGCGGCGGATTGAGTCCCGACAAATTGATCATGCACGTAGTATATTCGTCAATTCAATCGCTCGGGAGTGACCACGGCGGGTGAAATTCTGATCGCTCGGTTTCGAGAGCGCAGGGGAACCGATAAAACACACTTTCAGAAGATCTTGCCAGGTTCTGAGAACTTTAGAAACCAACCGGAGTGCCCTGCCCTGACCGCAATTCTTGGGATTTCGGCTTTTTACCATGATTCTGCTGCCGCTCTGGTTGTTGATGGGCAGTTGATCGCCGCTGCGCAGGAAGAACGGTTTACTCGAAAAAAGCACGACGAAGGATTTCCCCAGCAAGCCGTGGATTTTTGTCTGGCTCAGGCGAACATTACGCCGGAACAGATCGATTATGTGGCGTTCTACGACAAGCCGCTGCGAAAGTTTGAACGGCTGCTGGAGACTTATCTGGCTTATGCTCCGGCTGGTTATCGATCGTTTCGCAAAGCGATGCCAGTTTGGTTGCAGCAGAAGCTCTACATGCCTCGGGAGATTCGAACCGGGTTGCGTGATCGCTATCGAGGGCGTTTCGTTTTCACGGAGCATCATGAATCTCACGCAGCCAGCGCGTTTTTTCCTTCGCCGTTTGAGGATGCTGCGATACTCACGATGGACGGCGTTGGCGAATGGTCGACGACAGCGATGGGGGTCGGTCGCGGAAATCAGATTGAGCTGACTCATGAGATTCGTTTTCCTCATTCGCTCGGGCTGCTGTACTCAGCGTTTACGTATTACACGGGGTTCAAAGTCAACAGCGGAGAGTACAAGCTGATGGGGCTTGCTCCGTACGGCGAGCCAAAGTTTCGCGATCTGATTTTGAACAATCTGCTGGTGCTGAAAGAGGATGGCTCGTTCCAGATGGACATGAGCTACTTCAATTATTGCCAGGGATTGACGATGACCTCGGAGAAGCTTCATCGACTCTTTGGTGCCCCGCCGCGTAAGCCTGAATCATTGCTGACTCAGAGGGAAATGGATCTTGCCGCTTCGATCCAAAGTGTGACCGAAGAAGTCATGCTGCGGATGGCTCGCCATGTTCGCAAGACGAGCGGTTCGAAGAATCTGGTGCTGGCCGGCGGAGTTGCTCTGAATTGCGTGGGTAACGGGAAGATTCTACGCGAGGGCATTTTCGACAACGTGTGGATTCAACCCGCCTCCGGAGATGCCGGTGGAGCGCTCGGTGCGGCGATGTTTGTCTGGCATCAATTGCTGGAGAAACCACGAAAAACTCAGCAGCC